>NZ_JAVXGL010000031.1:0-23949 GCF_036657415.1 Anaerorhabdus sp.
TTTGTTTCTACTTTGGTAGAAAATGGCATGAAGTCGAAGACGAAGAAGTTGAAGAGCAAAATTAAATTAAAAAAACCTGTAAAAAATTACAGGTTTTCTTTCTTGCGATTAAAACAGTAAGAATTTATAATAGAGTGAGCAAGTCCTAGTTTATTTCCGCAATTAAATGATTTTTTAATGATTTAGTATAAGGGGAATAAAATGAGACGAATGACGAGTTTACAGTTTTTAGAGATTTTAAGACGGACGCTAAATAAAGTAGATGCACGATTAGTGAATCATGGCGAAAAAGTTGGATATATTATTTATACCATTTTGAATGCAGTGGGTGGTTTTACTAAAGATGAAATAAATGAGTTAGCTTTGTTAGGAATTCTACATGATATAGGTGCATATAAAACCGAAGAGATTGACGACATGATGGCATTTGAAAATAGTCATGTTTGGCAACATTCAATTTATGGATATTTATTCCTTAAAAATTTATCTGCAATGAAAGAAAAAGCTAGACCGCTTTTATTTCATCATGCTTCGTACAGGTGCTATAAAGAATTGGGCTTAACGGATGATGATGTCTCGGGATTAATTAGATTAGCTGACAGAATCGATGTAATCACTAATTACAGTAATGCAAAGGTTTGTCGCGAATGGATAATAGAAAATAGAGGAACACTTTTATCACCATATTGGGTTGATAAATTTTTGAATATGCCAAATCACAAAGAAATTTTAGAAGAAATTGAAAGTCACGGATATCTTTTAAAGATGAAGAAAATGGCAGAGGAGTTAAGTTATGAGTTTGATGAAATTGAAAGTTACTTATCGGTAATTGCGTATACAATTGATTTTAGAAGTGAGTTTATGGTTTTGCATACAGTTACAACAGTTAATGTAAGTACTTCAATTGGTGAAAGAATGGATTTGGATGAACAAGAATTATCAAATTTACATTTTGGAGCACTCTTACATGATGTGGGAAAAATCGCTTGTCCTGTAGAAATATTAGAAAAGCCAGGGAAACTTACTATTGAAGAAATGGAAATCATGAAGGAACATGTTTCTGTGACCCAAGATATTTTAGAAGGGGTTATTAGTGATGATATTGCAAAGATAGCTTCAAGACATCACGAGAAGATTAATGGAAATGGTTATCCATTGGGATTATCTTTAGCGGATTTAACATTGTCTGAATGCATTTGTGCAGTTGCGGATATAGTCAGTGCATTGATTGGACAAAGAAGTTATAAGGATGCATTTGATAAGGATAAAACAATAAGCATCTTAGAAAAAATGAGAAATGATGGGGAATTGTTGTCAAGCCCAGTAAACATCGTTATCCGAAATTTTGATGTAATAATGAATGAAGTTTCCCAATCAAGTAAAGAAGTAATACAAGCTTATCAAAGTATTATGAGCGAATTTGAAGTATTACTTGAAAAGTATAGAAGTATTGAAATATAGCCAAGAGTGTTAAAAAACACTTTTGGCTAATTTTTGTTATGATAAATACATAGAGATAGAGGTGAGTTTATGATTCATCGTCTTTTGAAATCTCTATTATCAATCATTTTAACTTTGGCAATGATCGATTTTCCAATCGATGCTCAAGAACCAGATATCCAAGTGAGTTCCAACATAACCTATTCAGAAGATAAACAGGAGGCGATTATTGAGCTTACTGTTATGCCAAACACCGAGAGTGATGTCCAAGCAATTAATTATCAAAATGAAAATATTATGACGAATTCTGATGGAGTAAAATCTGCAAAAGTTCAAACTTTTGAGAATGGTGATGTAGAGTTCGAAATTGTATATATTAAAAATGAAGAAACACTGGTTCAAACTGAAACGATAAAGGTTGATGGACTTATTGTGACAATGGCAACCCCTGAAGTGCCAAATGAACCAACAAGTACACCTGAAAATTTAGAGAACAGTTTAGCAGGTATATCATCAACTGGAGCAGTGACAATTGAGGTTGTTGGATATGATCCGCTGGTTGGATTAACGGCAGCCACTCCTGCAACATCTCCTGTAGTGGAAGTAAAAGTAAAAGTAGATTTTACAGATACTTTAAATGAAAATAAAATACTTACAATTAACGTACCACTGGGTATGTGTTTTAATAGTATTCCGGTAGTGGCAGGTAAATATAATACACTTAATGTAGATTCAAAATTATTAGCTAATATTGATTCAACGAGCACGCTCTATCAAGCAATAGAAGAAATGATAGTACCACAAATGGATTTGGCAATAGCAAAACAAACCTATGGGAATTTAATTTATAAATTTAAAGCAGATACTCAAAGCATAGAAGTCACTTTCAAAATACAAGGAGATTACACACTTTTCTATGGGAATACGGAATTAGCAAATGCAGTTGAAGCAACAGCTACGGCAGGAATTGATAATGAGATAGTTGCGGAATCATCTTACGCAATAAAGTTAGTTGAAATTTCTGGTTATCCATATAGTTATCGAGTATATGGTGGAACAGGAACAGTACAAGCAATTCCAAGTACACCGACAGAAATAATTTATGGTAGGACAAATCCATATTTTCCAGTAGACTATGCAAACTCAAGAAGTCCATTTAAACCTAAAGATCCAGTTGTTACGTTGTATTATCCAGAAGGAATGATTTTTGATTCGGTGTTACGGAATGGTAATCTATACACAGGCAATGCACGTGTGGAAGATGTTCCAGCAGAACACAAAGTTAATCTTTATTTCAGTGGTTATGTAACTATTCCAGATCCTTTATCAGTTCAATATATAGTTCCAGAAGGAATGGAGTTTAAAAAGTATAGTAACCAATATCATAGCTATATTACATATACTACTTATGATGGAAAACTATTAAGGACTGCAAATGATCCAAGAAATAATATTTATGGTGTTACTATTATTGATCCAAATACGATTGCGAATAAGGCGGTAATCTCAGCAGGCGCAACAATGAAGACATTTGATTCAACAATACCAGATGGAAATTATTATGCTGGAGCATTTTCAGTTTCAAATACTTCAGGGCGTCCATTAGAGAATCAAACAGTTGAATATATAATTGACCCAAACTGGCAAGTTACTCAAGTCAAAGTTCCATTTGATGCTGTGGGTGATGCGAATATAAACGCAGTTAGTTATCAAACAAATTTGCATCCTTATTGGCGAACATACAATCGACAAAATATTGATGATTTTCCAACAATTAACTACGTTTCAACAACATCTAAATTGATAAGAGGATCTACATTAGGATTATCTGAAGGTGAATACATCACAGGCTTAAAGTGTAATATAGGAACGCTTAGACAAGATTATGGAATTGGATTGTTGTATTCAAAATCTGGTATTACGACATATGGTAACTTGAAAAATGGTGTTCCTAAAGCAACGGTTACAATCAAAATGTATGATGAAAATAATATGGCAAATACACTAGTAACTGCTACAAGTGAAATACTTGCCTTAGGATCAACTCCACAAAGTATTGTAGGGCTTGCGGGTGATACGACAATAACTGGTTCGACAGGAGTTGTTTCGAACATGTTAGCGGGAAAGTCATATCATTTTCAAACAACTTTAGGTATCCAAGAGTATCAATATCTTTCAACAACATTCATGCGAAGCCCAATTATTTATTTGCGAGTTCCAGAAGGTATACAAATTAATTTATCTAGTTTGAAATTGTTTGATGAATCAGGAAATGAAGTATCATGGACAGATCATCAAATAAAAGATAATCGTGGAAATACTGTTCAAGTAATCAACACACAAAGTGACTTTGTCATTGGTAACTATTTTTATACAAATGCAACAATGAAAAAGTTAAAAGTTGACTTTGATTTTAATGTGCTTATCAATGCCAACGCCAATGCAGAAATTAATTTTAATCAATTCTTTTATTGGACAGGAATGGACCAATATAATAGTACGGGTGGATACACAGGCATGCGCCAAGATATTTTTGATGTTAATGGCAATGGAGATACAGCAGAGTATCTACAAACATTAAATCAAGGAGTAAATAGTAATGTAACCTATCCAGTTACTGCCAACAACAATGTATTGGTGGAAAGTTTTATTGCGGTAGAAGGTAAACAACCAAGTGGTGCTTATGATCCAAGTAACCCAGATACAATTGCGTACTTTACACCTGAAACAAAAGCGAATTATACACTTCTTCTTACAAATAATACAAATGAAGTAACGGATGAATTCATTGCTTATTTTCCAATACCTAAAACAGGAATTAACTTTGGTGCAAATTTTCAAAATGAAATATTTCAATGGGATATGAAATTGGCGGAAGTGATTACAAATCGTTTTGGAAATGAAGATAACTTTGTAATAGAGTATTCAGTAGATGCACGTGATGAAAATTATGCGAATGCAACATATACAGCAAATACAGCAGATTTATCAAAAGTAACTATGGTAAGAGTAACGGCAACAAAACCAATACCAAGTCAAAGTATTGCGACATTTAATGTTCATTTACAAATAGATGAGACATTACAAAGCGCCCAAGTAGATAATAAAATTGGAAAGATGAATGAATATAATCCGTATTACTATGTAAAGAGTTCAACCTTCCAAGGATCTTTGAAAGGAACTCCAATTGGCACGCAACTTGTTATTGGAGAAATTAAAGGACAAACATTCCTTGACTTAGATGCAAACGGTACATTTGATGGTTTGGATGTGGCGCTACCAAATCAAAGAATTAGTTTATGGAAATATAATGATACAAATTCTAATTATGAAGAAGTGGTAGATGAAAGTGGTAATCAACTTATTATTCAAAGTGATACAAATGGAATTTATGAATTTTCAGATACACAAGGTGTCACTACAGGGGTTTATGCAATCAAGTTTGAATTAGAGAATGGATATCGTTTTACACCATCACTAGGTGGTAGCAATGAAAACTTGAGTCAAGTTGGTTATGTTGGTTTAAATGAAGGTTGGATAAAAGGGATTGATCCAACGATTCCATCATCACAAAGTTTGAATAGTGGTTATGTTAAATACAATATTAATGATATTACGTTAGTACATCCTAGTACTTCTGCGATTAAATTAAATAAATTATATAGTGAGACAGCGCAATTTAGTTATTTATCAATGAGTCGTTTACTTTCCAAAACAGATGCTTATGAGTGGGAACTTGTAAATCCAGCGGACAGTAACTATGTGACATTATTGAGTAATAAAACGAATACAATGACGCTAATTGGTGAAAAAATTACACAAACACCGGTTTATATCAAATTAACGATTCATGACATTTATGGTGATACAAGAACGTTTGACCCAATTGAGATATCAGTACTTGGAAACAGTGCTCCAATATTAGAACTCAATAATAATGAAATTAATGTATCGGTAGGAGCTTCACTAGATACTTCAGCAGCAGCGATGTTGAAACCAATAATAGATGACTACGATACATTAAGTTATAGTGATGTACGGGTAACATCAAATTTGAATTTGAATAAAGTTGGTTATTATAAAGTAACTTATGCAGTAACTGATAGTGATGGAAATACATCAAGTGTTGATTTAATTGTCAAAGTTCATGGTTTACCTTATCTAGTAGATAAAGATGGCTTGCCGGTGGACTTATCAAATCTTCCTCTTAGAAAAAGAAGTAATGAAGAAGCACTTTATTTTTCAGGGTTACATCCTGTATATGAAAAAGTTATAAATGAAACTACAACAAATCCATTCGAATCAATTCCACTAGGTAATGTAGCGAATCAAGGTGTTGCGGTTGTCACAGGTATTAAAGATAAGTTTGATAATATTTTTGCACCATCACAAGATATCTTGAAAGTAGGCGTATATGAAATTAGTTATTACCTTGAAAACCCTTATGGGGGAATATCGGAATTAAAAAGAGAATTACGAGTAAGAGGTAATATTTCGGTGAGAGATGGATCACTAGATTACTCATCAACAAGTGCTGTGAAGAATTATTCAAGTTTAAAAGAATTTTTGGATGCGAATACAATTAATGGACTCTATGCAGCGGTTGAAATATTGGGACTAAACGATATAACAGAAATTAAAGACTTAGTTCCAGATGATATAACATATGTAGGAAGTATACCTTTCAATGAAATCGATTTTACTGAACTTCCACAAGGACAAACATCAAACACGATTATGATTCCTTGTGAAGTGACTGATAGTCAAAGTGGATATTCAACAAAAACTAAAGCAATTAATATTTTTGTTCATGTTTTTGATAATAGTGCTAATGCACCAGTAATTACAATTGATTATCCAATTACATATCGACTTACAACAGATCCAATCTTAATGTTAGGTGGAAATACAGAAGTACTACCAAGTGGTGGTAGTGATTTTAAAGCAAGCGATATCTATAAAAAATTGATGGAGTATGTAAAAGTAGAGCCAGATGTAACAGTAGATATTGAAAAAATAGATGTTATGACAACTAATACTTCAATCGATTTATCTAATGCGAATGCAGAGAGTCAGGTTATTGATGCATTGACACATCGTGGAATTATTGAGGTAACCTATGTTGCGGAAGATATTGATAGAAATGTTTCGCACGAAATAAAAACATTTGAGGTTGCGACACCAATTGAGTTTGTAAATAATCAACAAGGACAACAAGCTTTTATACCGGTGATTGAATTAAGACAAACAGATGGCGGACTCTATAATCCGAGTGTATATGCAAAATATACAGAAGCAAATGGAGATGAAGTTGTATATCCAGTTTATGCAGATGAAATATCGCTTGATAATGCAGGAGCACAATTTGTTTTATTTAGTACACCACAAACTTATGAATATTTACCAGATAGTCTTGAATTAAGAGCGAACGCAACAGTTCAACAAACATTGCGTGTTCAAGGTGCTATATGGATTAGTGATGATGGTATCTATGATTATTTCATTGACCAAAAAGTTGATTTAAATCAAGTGACAGCGGGATTTGAATATGTTAATAATTCTAATAATCTTGAAGAACGATCATTAATAATTACCTATGAGTATCCAAGTAGTGTAATAGAAGTAAAAGATTATAGTATTGTTGAGGTTCAATTTAGTGCCGTAGATAGAATAAGTGGTGCACTGGATAATGAAGGAACATATTCGAAAAAATATAATTTCATTACTAAACCAGAAATTAATACAGCAGCTGAAATAACGGTTAAGGAAAATGAAACTGAAGCAAATATGGAAAAATTGATGGATATTTCTGCATCGGTTACTCTAGGCGATGGAACAAGTGCTGATGCTGGATATGTTGTTGATTTTACTAATGTTGATCCACTCAAGGGAGGCGAAGCGGTAATCCGTGCAACCTATACACTTAAAAGTGGAGAATCAAGAACGACAGAACAAACGGTAAATGTAATTGTGATTTCAAAACCTATTATCACGGTTGAGTCTTATACGCTGTTTGTTGGTCAAAATTTAGATTTAATTAGTAATAGTAAATTAGAAATTAAAACAAATGATGGTGTTACAGCAGATGTAGCAAATGCGAAATTTACGCAAACGATTCCTGTTGATGGAACGGTGGTAAAAGAAAGAGGCATTTACGATGTAACAGTAAGTTATGAGGATACTGTTGGTAATGTTAGTACAGCAGTGTTTGAAGTACGAGTAAATGAACAACCAATCATTCGCTACAATGCAGTTAACCAAGTTCAATTAAATACATCATTATCTAGTTTGCTTCAAGCATTGGATGTGAATGTTAGTTATATTGATTATGCTGGGCAAGCGATTGAGTTGAATAAAAATGATATTCAAGTTGATGCGAAAGACTATAATCCAAAACAAGAAGGGGAATATACGATTGGTTTCAGCTATGAATTTATACCGCTTAATAAAATGATTACTGCAAGTGCAGTTGTTTATGTAGTGAATCAAAATCCTCCTACACCTACACCTGGACCAACATCTGTACCAAGTCTATTACCACCAAACAATGAAGTAGTAACTCCACCGATAAACCAAGAAACAACAAATGGAAGTCTAGTTGGAGGAAATGGTAAACCAATTCAACCGACAACAACACCAGAAATTATTGAAGAGGAAGTAGTGGGTGGATTTGAAATTAAACTATATCGCAAACAAAACTTTCCTAAAAAAGTAAAAGATCAAAATTATTGGTGGGTGATTATTGTTATAATCATTGCAGGAATAATAATTTATATATTAATTAAGAAGGATGATGAAAAGTGATGATAAAACCTCACTTTTTTTCTTATAGGAAAGTTCTACTTTTTCAAGATGAAATAGTAGTGATATAATACCTTTATAATATTTACATAAATGAATATTTTTTGGTAATCGTTGAAGGATTTCATAAAAAAAGAACTGTTAGAACAGAAGAAATAATGACTAATTATAAATTTGGAGAACGCAAATGAAATATGTTTTATTATTAAGAGGAATTAATGTTGGTGGAAAAAATAAAATAAAGATGGAGGATTTTAAATATCACTTAACGGAATTGGGTTTGACCCATGTAGTTTCTTATATCAATAGCGGTAATTTTGTTTTTGAGTCAAAACAAAAAATAGAGTGTCTTCATGCAAATATTGCGCAAATGATTAAAGAATATTATGACTTTGAAATTATATTTGCTATCATAAATGAAAAAGATTATCTTGAAGCAGCACAAGAATTACCAGTGTGGTGGAATAATAATTCGTTAGCACGACGCGATGTCTTGTTTTATACAAAACAAGTTGATATAAATGCGATGGTAGAAAGTATTCAAGAAATGAAGTTACACAAAGAGATTATTCATTTTTCAAAAATCGCAGTATTTTGGGGTAAGACAGTTGAAGAAGAATATCTAAGAACTTCCTATCACAAAAATTTAGCGTCGAAAAAATATTATAAACAAATAACGATAAGAAATGGCAATACTTTTGAACAATTGTTGAAGATACTGATGGATCAAAATAAATAATTACCGAGTTTTAACCAAAAGGAGAAATCAAATGGAACTAAATGACATTCTGAAAAACAAGGAATTAAAAGCAATGGATAAAAGAAAACAGGTGGTAAAGTATATTGTGGAAAATCAATATACATGCAATGCATTGAATTTAAATTTATCCGCAAATAGTGATAAAGAAATTGCTATTGTGTTAGAAGCACTTGAAGAAATTACAAATCAATCGGCTGAAAAATTAGATGTTAGTTATCTTGCATTTGCGGAAAAGTATTTATCTTCATCAAACAATTCATGTAAGCGAGAAGCAGCAAGAATACTTGGAAATCTAGCTGTGTATTATCCAAGTGAAATTCAACATGCAATACCACTATTAATCGTGAACACAAAAGATGAAAGTACAGTCATACGTTGGAGTAGTGCTTATGCATTATCGAGGATAGTTGAAATTGAAACAATTGCAAAAACAAATTTATTTCAAGAACTTGAAATTATATGCCAACTTGAAAAAGAAAACGGTGTTAGAAATCAATATGTTAAATCATTAAAGAAGGCATCAAAAATTCGTAGAAATCTTTGATTTATAAAAACTAATCATTTTATAAATACGTATTGATGAACACTAGCTGAGGCTGTCGGAAGAATTAAATTAAAGAAGTGGGTAATAGAAATAGGTTTAAGAATTTTCTGGTTATTCACTATGTTTGAAAAAGATAAAATGCTTCAAGGAGAACTTTATAATGGTGGTGATAGCAAGATGATAATAAATGTGAGTGGTCGTACAGATATTGTAGCCTTTTATAGTGAGTGGTTTATGAATCGATACAAGGAAGGTTATATAGATATTAGAAATCCATTTTATCCGAAACAAGTAAGCCGTTTATATATGGAAGATGTGGATGCGATTGTTTTTTGTACAAAGAATCCTAAACCGTTATTGGACTATATTGATTGCATTGAAAAACCGGTAAATGTGCAAGTTACACTTACGGGATATCAAACGGATATAGAACCGAATGTTCCAGATAAAAAGGAAATTATTGAAGCGATAAAAAAACTAAGTGCGAAGATTGGGAAAGAAAATGTTGATTTGCGATATGATCCAATTCTTATCAATGATAAATACACAATGGATTATCATATTAGGGCATTTGAAAAGCTATGTACTTTACTAGAAGGCAGTTGTAATCGAATTATCGTGTCTTTTGTAGATGAATATAAAAATGTTAATAAACATAGTGGATTATTGAAATTGATTGAATTAAGCGATGATGATAAAAGAAAGTTAGCTAGGCACCTAGCTAAAAGTGCACATCAACATGGTTTTACAATTCAAACATGTTATGAAAATATTGATTTAACGGCAGAAGGTTTTAGCCATGATGTATGTGTAGGTAAAGAATTAGCACAAAAACTAACAGGGAAAACTCGTTTTAGAAAGTGGCAAGCACGAAAGTGTGGGTGTGTAGAGATGGTGGATATTGGGTATTATAACTGCTGTAGCCATTTTTGCCGATACTGTTATGCAAACTATGATGAGGTAAAGGTGAATGCCAATAAATGTATGCATAATCCTAAATCTTCATTATTAATTGGTGAATTAGGGGCAGATGATATAGTGAAAATAAGGAAATCTAGGTAAATTCTCTATCCTTATATATAAGGCAAATAAATAAATAACGCAAAATTTGAATGAATTTTGGGAATTGATGCAAATATTTAGACATAATAAGTTAGAATTTGGGGCAAAACGCTCCAAATTTTTTGTTTTTTAGAAAGTTGAAAAAATAGAAAAAAAACTGTTGCAATGGGCTTTTGTAAGTGATAATATATAAAAGCACTCGCATGGACGTGGGAGGTTGCCGGCACGCCGAAACGCGTTGTCATAGGCGTTAAGCCGGGTAATTCACACCGAGCGATTATCGCAAGATAAGTGAAATAAAGGAGGAAAATTTCATGGCAAAAAATTCAGTAAGAATTCGTTTGAAAGCTTACGAGCACAGAAGTCTAGATCAAGCAAGTGAAAAAATTGTTTCAACTGCAACTAGTCACGGTGCTAAAAAAGTTGTTGGTCCAGTTCCACTACCAACTGAAAAACAAGTGGTAACAGTTCTTCGTGCGGTTCACAAGTATAAAGATGCACGTGAACAATTCGAAATTAGAACACATAAACGTTTGATTGAGATCATCGGACCAAGCGCAGAAACTATCGACGCATTAAGTCGTTTAGATTTGCCAAGTGGTGTCGATATCGAAATCAAACTGTAGAAAGTTTGAGGGAACATCATGAAAGGTATATTAGGACGTAAACTTGGTATGACTCAAGTGTTTGCGACAGATGGTACATTAATTCCAGTTACTGTTGTAGAAGCAACACCAAACGTAGTTATGCAAAAGAAAACAAATGAGAATGATGGCTATGAAGCAATTCAATTAGGCTTCGAAGACATCAAAGAATCAAGAGCTACTAAGGCTAACAAGGGTCATGCAGCAAAAGCAAACACTACTCCTAAACGTTTCGCTCGCGAACTTCGCGCAGATGAAATGCTTAACTTAGAAGTAGGTGGCGATGTAAAAGTTGATATCTTTTCCGCTGGTGATATTGTCGATGTAACAGGAATCAGTAAAGGTAGAGGATATAACGGTACAATCGTTAGAAATAACGCAAAGATCGGACCTAAATCTCACGGTTCAGGACATCACAGACATATCGGTTCATTAGCTACAACAGGGATTACATCTAGAAAAGGTGGTATCGATAAAGGTACTATGATGGCTGGACAAACTGGTGGCTATGTAACAACAAATCAAAATTTAGAAATCGTAAAAGTTGATGTAGAAAATAACTACATGTTAATAAAAGGAAACGTACCTGGACCTAAGAGAGGTTTAGTTATCGTGAAAACAACAGTTAAGGCTGTTAAAAACACTGCTGCTAAAGAATTAATAAATTATGCAACAGAAGCTGTTGTAACAGAGGAGGAATAAGACATGCCAAAGGTAGATGTATATAGCCAAGAAGCTAAAGTCGTAAAACAAATCGATTTGGCCGATGCAGTATTTGGCATTGAACCGAATCAACAAGCTATGTTTGATGCAATTGTAATGCAACAAGCTAGCATGCGCCAAGGAACTCACAAGACAAAAACACGTCGTGAAGTTGCTGGTGGTGGTAAAAAACCATTTAGACAAAAAGGTACTGGACGCGCTCGTCAAGGGTCAATCCGTGCTGTTCAATGGAGAGGCGGAGGAATTGCTTTCGGTCCTACTCCAAGAAGCTATGCTTACAAATTGAATCGTAAGGTTCGTCGTTTAGCTCTTAAATCAGTATTAAGTAGCAAAGTGGCTTCAAATAGTTGTAAAGTTCTTGATTCAATCAAGTTCGATGCAATCAAAACTAAAAGCTTCGTAGAAATGATGAAATCATTCAACTTCGAACGTAAAACATTATTCGTTGTTGATATCACTGAAGAATTTGACAATGCTTTCTTATCAATGAGAAACATTCCAAATGCAATGATGTTAACTGTTGAAGGTTTAAATGTTTACGATATCGCGAATGCTGATCAAATCGTACTTACTGAAGCTGCTGCTAATAAAGCAGGGGAGGTTCTTGCATAATGAGTAAAGCTAGAGATATTCTTATCCGCCCAATCATCACTGAAAAAACAATGAAGATGATGGACAGCGACAACAAAATCACATTTGAAGTTGCTAGAGGATCTAACAAAACTGAAGTTCGTCAAGCTGTTGAAGAAGTTTTCAATGTAAAAGTTGAAAAAGTAAATATTTTAAACTGTCGTCCAAAAGCAAAACGTGTAGGTAAATACAGTGGTACAACAAGTGCTGTCAGAAAAGCAATTGTTAAATTACCTGAAGGACAAGACATTAACTTATTTAAAGATTAATTAAAAAATAACGGAAGAAGTACGCTATTTCCGGATAACATGCGTAAGGAGGACCATGAATAATGGCAATTAAAAAGTATAAACCAACGACCCCTGGCCGTCGTGGCATGAGTACATTACTTAATGATGAGATTACAACTTCTACACCAGAACGCTCATTATTAGTTGCACTTGGCTCAAAAGGTGGACGTAATAACACAGGACGTATTACAACTCGCCATCAAGGTGGAGGACACAAGCGTCAATATCGTATTATCGATTTCAAACGTAATAAGGACAATATTCCTGCTACTGTTGCTACAATCGAATATGATCCAAACAGATCTGCAAACATCGCATTATTAAATTATGCTGATGGAGAAAAAAGATATATCATCGCTCCTAAAGGATTAACAGTTGGTCAAACAATCGTTTCTGGAACTGAAGCTGATATTAAAGTAGGAAACTCATTAGAAATGAGAAACATGCCTGAAGGTACTGTTGTTCATAACGTTGAGTTAAAACCTGGTAAAGGTGGACAACTTGCACGTAGTGCTGGATGTTCAGCTCAAATTCTTGGTGTTGAAGACCGTTACGTAACAGTACGTCTATCATCAGGAGAAGTAAGAAAAATTCTTGCTAACTGTCGTGCTACTGTTGGTTCAGTAGGTAACGAAGATTACAGCTTAGTAAACATTGGTAAAGCTGGTCGTTCTCGTTGGATGGGTATCCGTCCTACAGTTCGTGGGTCAGTAATGAACCCTAACGATCACCCTCATGGTGGTGGGGAAGGTAAAACTCCGATTGGACGTAAATCTCCTATGACTCCTTGGGGCAAGAAAGCTATGGGTGTTAAAACTCGTAAGAAGAAAAACCAAAGTAGTAAATTAATTGTAAGAGGCCGTAAGGGCAAATAAACGAAAGGAAGGAAAAGTAAATGACACGTAGTTTAAAAAAGGGTCCATTCTGTGATGACCACTTAATGAAAAAAGTTGAAACATTGAATGCGGCTGGTAAAAAAGAAGTTATTAAGACATGGTCACGTCGTTCAACAATTTTCCCAAGTTTCGTTGAACATACATTTGCAGTTCATAACGGTAAAGAACATGTGCCTGTATTCGTAACTGAAGACATGGTTGGACATAAACTTGGTGAATTCGTACCTACTCGTAAATATGGCGGGCATGGTGACGATAAGAAAGCGTAGGAGGTTAAAGAGAGATGGAAGTTAAAGCAACAGCAAAGACAGTACGTATCGCTCCTCGCAAAGTGAGATTAGTGCTTGATCTAGTAAGAGGGAAAGATGCTGCAGAAGCAGCTGCAATCCTTAAGTTCACACCTAATCACGCTGCTGTAGAAGTAGGAAAAGTGCTTAAGTCAGCAGTAGCAAATGCTACAAATAATCATAAACTTGACGAAAGTAAGTTATATGTAAAAGCATGCTATGCCAATGAAGGAATCACAATGAAGAGATTCATGCCAGCGGCAAAAGGTAATGCGCATCAAATTTTAAAACGCACTAGCCACATTACAGTTGTGGTTGATGAGCGCTAGGAAGGGGTTCAGATATGGGTCAAAAAGTTAGTCCTATTGGAATGCGTGTCGGAATCATCCGTGATTGGGATTCAAGATGGTACGCAGAAAAAGAATACGGAAACTTATTAATGGAAGATGTTAAAATCCGTGAATTCTTAAGTAAAGAACTACATAACGCTTATGTTTCAAGAATCGAAATTGAACGTACTTCAAACGAAGTTAAACTTATTCTTCGTGCTGCTCGTCCAGGTGTTCTTGTAGGGAAAAACGAAAAAGATGAAGACAAGATGGAGTCTTTAAAGAAAAAACTATCAAAACTTACTGGTGGTAAGGATGTTAAAATCGATGTTATCGAAGTTGCTAATCCAGATTTAGATGCTTATCTAGTTGCTCGTAAAATTGCTGAACAACTTGAAGGTCGTCAATCATTTAGAACAACACAAAAGAAAGCTATCCAACAAACAATGCGTTCAGGAGCTAAAGGAATTAAAACTTTAGTATCAGGAAGACTTGGTGGTGCTGATATCGCTCGTGGTGAAGGTTACTCTGAAGGAGTTGTACCTCTACACACATTGCGTTCAGACATCGACTACTGTTGGTATGAAGCAAATACAACTTATGGTAAATTAGGTGTTAAGGTTTGGATTTGTCGCGGTGAAGTATTACCTGGACAAATGGTTAAAGAACCTGAAGCTCCAAAAACACCTCAAGGTCGTGGACCACGTCGTCCTCGCAACGATCGCAATGATCGTCGTGCTCCTAGAAATGCTGATGCAAGAACAACTGCTCCAGCTGCTAAAGGTGCTACAGAAGGAGGTAATTAATTATGTTAATGCCTAATAGAACAAAATACAGACGTCCTCATAGAATTAGCTATGAAGGTCGTTCAAAAGCTGGACGTCAAGTTGCGTTTGGTGAATATGGATTAGTTGCGGAAGAAGGAGCTTATGTTTCTAACCGTCAAATCGAAGCGGCTCGTATTGCGATGACTCGTTATATGAACCGTGGTGGTAAAGTTTGGATTAAAATATTTCCTCACTTAGCTATCACAAAGAAACCACTTGAAGTACGTATGGGATCTGGGAAAGGGGCACCTGAAGGTTGGGTTGCCGTTGTTCAACCAGGAAGAATCTTATTCGAAATCGGTGGAATTTCAGAAGAAATAGCTCGTGAAGCATTGCGTCTTGCATCTCACAAGCTACCAGTTAAAACAAGATTCGTTAAGAAAGGTGAGGAGGAGAAATAGATGAACGTTAAAGAAATTCGTGAAAAAAGTAATGAAGAATTACTTAAAGATATTGAATCTTTAAAAGAAGAACTATTCAACTTACGCTTTCAACAAGCGACAGGTCAACTTGAAAATCCAACTCGTATGAGAGATATCAAGAAGACAATTGCTCGTATTAAAACAATCATAACTGAGCGTACGCTTAGTGATGCGAAGTAGGAGGGTCTGAGTAATGGAAAGATCTAAACGTAAAGTATTACGCGGTAAAGTAGTATCGGACAAAATGAACAAGACAATTACTGTTGAAGTTTCTACAAATAAAAGTCATGACCTTTATTCTAAACGCGTTAAGTATTCTAAGAAATTCAAAGCTCACGATGAAAATAATGAGGCAAAAATTGGTGATATCGTTGAAATCATGGAGACTCGTCCACTTTCAGCTGATAAACACTTCCGTCTTATTAAAATCGTTGAAAAAGCTGTAATTCTTTAAGCACAAGGAGGAAGATGAAAGATGATTCAAAATGAAAGCAGATTAAACGTCGCTGATAACACCGGTGCTAAAGAATTATTAGTTATCCGTTGCTTAGGCGGAAGCGTTCGTAAGAGTGCAAACATCGGCGATGTCGTTGTTTGTGCGGTAAAAGCAGCTGCTCCAGGTGGAACAGTGAAGAAAGGTGAAGTTGTCAAAGCTGTAATCGTAAGAACAGTTTATGGCGTTCGCCGTGAAAATGGTTCATACATTAAATTTGATGATAATGCAGCAGTTATCATTAAAGATGATAAAACGCCAAAAGGAACTCGTATTTTCGGTCCTGTGGCTAGAGAACTTCGTGAAAGAGACTACATGAAAATTGTATCTCTAGCACCGGAAGTATTGTAGGAGGTCAACAATGAAAATTAAAAAAGGCGATAAAGTAAAAGTTATCACTGGACACTACAAAGGTACTATTGGGGAAGTAACTGCTGTTTTCCCTAAAGACGATAAAGTCATTGTTGAAGGTGTAAACTTAATCAAAAAGAGTTTAAAACCAACTCAAGCTAATCCAGATGGTGGAATTATTGAAAAGGAAGCTCCTATTCATGTTTCTAACGTTATGGCTTATGATTCAAAAGCAAAAGCTACTAGCCGTGTAGGTTATAAAGTAGATGGAGATAAAAAAGTACGTGTTTATAAAAAATCAGGTGCTGAAATCAAAGGAGGTAAGAAGAAATAATGAACCGCCTTCAAGAAAAATATACAACTGCCGTAGTGCCAGCTTTAACTAAAAAGTTCAACTACACAACAGTTATGCAATGTCCAAAGATTGATAAAGTAGTTATCAACTTAGGAGTTGGAGATGCGATTGCTAATCCTAAATTATTAGATGAAGCTGTTGCTGAATTAACTCAAATCTCTGGTCAAAAACCAGTGGTTACAAAGGCTAAAAAATCTATCGCGAACTTCAAACTTCGTGAAGGTATGCCAATTGGATGTAAAGTTACATTACGTGGTGAAAGAATGTATGAATTCTTAGATAAGCTATTCAACATTTCTCTACCTCGTGTACGTGACTTCCGTGGAGTAAGTAACACAGCATTTGATGGTCGTGGTAACTATACTCTTGGCGTTAAGGAACAATTAATCTTCCCAGAAATTAATTTTGATAAAGTTAATAAAACTAGAGGTATGGATATTGTTATCGTAACAACTGCCAACACAAATGATGAAGCAAAGGCATTGCTAGCTGAAATGGGCATGCCATTTGCGAAATAAGGAGGACTAAACAATGGCAAAAACATCTAAAAAAATATCACAAGCACGTCCTCAAAAATTCTCAACTCGTGAATACACAAGATGTGAACGCTGTGGACGTCCACATTCAGTATTACGTAAATATAAACTATGCCGTATTTGCTTCCGTGAATTAGCTTACAAAGGCCAAATTCCTGGAGTTAAAAAGGCTAGCTGGTAAGGAGGAAGTTACGAATGAATATGACTGATCCAATTGCAGATATGCTTACTAGAATTCGTAATGGCGTTCAAGCTCGTCACGAATCAGTAGAAATTCCCGCTTCAAAAGTTAAAGTGGAAATTGCTAAGATTCTTAAGAGTGAAGGATACATTACAAATTATGCAGTAAGTGGAGAAACGGCTGCTGAAAAGAAAATTACTGTTACACTAAAATATGGTGCTAACAATGAAAAAGTTATTAGTGGAATTAAAAGAATTTCTAAACCTGGTCTTCGCGTTTACGCAAAATCAGATGCAGTACCTCGTGTACTTAATGGTTTAGGAATTGCAATTATTTCAACTTCTCAAGGTCTTATGACTGATAAAGAAGCAAGAGCTAAACATGCGGGCGGCGAAGTTGTCGCTTACGTTTGGTAAGAAACTGAAAGGAAGATATTAAAATGTCACGTATCGGAAATAAAGCGATTACCATTCCTGCTGGTGTAGAAGTTACTGTAACTGCAGGTAATGAGGTGACTGTAAAAGGACCTAAGGGAACTTTAACACGTCAGTTTAGTCCATTAATGGATATTAAACAAGAAAACGGTATTCTTACTGTTGCTCGTGCAAACGAAGAAAAACATACAAAACAATTACATGGTACAACTCGTGCTCTTATTAACAATATGATTGAAGGATGTCATGAAGGTTACCTTCGTGTACTTGAAATCGTAGGGATCGGGTTCCGTGCTGCTGTAAGCGGAAAGAAATTAACACTTAACGTTGGATACTCTCATCCAGTTGAATTCATTGTTGAAGAGGGTCTAACTGTTGAATGTCCATCAAATACAGAAATTAGAGTTTTCGGAATTGATAAACAACGTGTTGGTGAATTTGCCGCAAACATCCGTGCAACTAGAAAACCAGAACCATATAAAGGTAAAGGTATTCGTTACAAAGGTGAACATGTCCGCCGTAAAGAAGGAAAAACGGCAGGTAAGAAATAGTGGGAAAGGAGATAAGAAACTATGCTTAAGAAGATTTCAAAGAATGAAACAAGATTACGTCGTCATGCACGTGTTCGTACAAAAGTTAGTGGAACTCCAGAATGCCCACGCCTTAATGTGTTCCGCTCTAATGCGCACATTCATGTTCAAGTTATCGATGATGTAAATTCAAAAACATTAGTTGCTTGTTCTTCAGTTCAAATGAAGCTTGCAAATGGTGGAAATAAAGAAGCAGCTCAAAAAGTTGGTGCTGAAATTGCAAAACTTTGCAAAGCAGCAAACATTAATAAAGTTGTATTTGACCGTGGAGGTTATGTATATCACGGACGTGTCCAAGCCCTAGCTGACGCAGCTAGAGAAGCTGGACTAGAATTCTAGAAAGGAGCTCATGATGGAACGTAAACCAAGAAGAGTAGAACGCGAAAAAGAATTTGAAGAACGCGTAGTTGTCATTAATCGTGTCAGCAAAACTGTTAAGGGTGGTCGCCGTATGCGCTTCTCAGCTCTAGTAGTTGTAGGTGATAAAAAAGGCCGCGTAGGATATGGAACAGGGAAAGCAAACGAAGTACCTGATGCAATAAAAAAAGCAATTGAAGCTGCAAAGAAGAATGTTGTTACTGTTAGCTTAGTTAACGGTGGAAAAACAATTCCTCATGCAATTACTGGTACATATGGTGCAGGTGAAGTATTCCTTCGCCCAGCAGCAGAAGGTACTGGAGTTATCGCAGGTGGTGCAGTTCGTGCAGTATTAGAACTTGCAGGAGTTTCCGATGTACTTTCAAAATGTATCGGTTCTCGTACACCAATAAACATGGTTCATGCAACTATGACAGCATTAACTAATCTTAAAACGGTTAATAGCGTAGCTAAACTACGTGAAAAGAAACCGCAAGAAATTCGATAGGAGGCCGAGGTAGTTATGAAATTAAATGAATTGAAATATACAGAAGGTGCCCGTCATAAGTCTTTCAGAGTAGGTCGTGGTCATGGATCAGGAAATGGTAAAACAGCTGGTAAAGGAAATAAAGGACAAAACGCACGTAGTGGCGGTGGAGTTGCTTTAGGTTTTGAAGGAGGACAAACTCCTCTTTACAAACGTATTCCAAAGCGTGGATTTACTAATTTTACTCGTAAAGAATATGCAATTGTAAACGTTGAAAGCTTAAATAAGTTTGAAGACGGGGCAGTTGTTTCGATTGAAGCATTATTAAACGCTGGTCTAATTAAGAAATGTTTAGATGGTGTAAAAGTATTAGGTTATGGTAAACTAGAAAAGAAGTTGACTGTTCAAGCTAACAAATTTTCTAAGTCAGCTCAAGAATTAATTGAAAACGCAGGCGGAAAAGTTGAGGTGATCTAATATGATCCAAACTTGTATCAACTTGTTTAAAAACAAGGATACTCGAAATAAGATCTTATTTACTCTTGCAATGCTTCTCATCTATCGACTAGGTGCAGCAATCCCTACACCTGGTATTAATATGGATGTAATTCGAAGTGGAATTGCAGATAATTCAATCTTAAGTATGATGAACTTATTAGGTGGGGGCTCATTGCAAAGATTTTCAATCTTCGCAATGGGTGTTGGACCTTACATCACAGCATCAATCATTATTCAGTTATTAAGTATGGATGTAATTCCTGCTTTAACTGAAATGGCTAAATCTGGCCAACAAGGTCGTATGAAAATGGATAAAATCACTCGTTATTTGGGTGTAGTATTATCTTTTGTTCAAGCCTTTACAATGGTTTATGCATTTGATGTTTCGAATAATATCCTTGAAGCAAGTTCTTTAGCAAATTATTTTTATACAGCGACAGTATTAACAGCAGGTACTATGTTCCTATTGTGGATTGGTGATCGTATTTCTCAAAAAGGTATGGGTAATGGAGTTTCTATTATCATCTTTGCGGGTATCGTATCTAATATTCCATTCACATTTAGTCAAACATATTCAATCTTAGTTGATACTACAAATCAAACAGCAATGTTTAATGGATTAATTCAATTTGCAATGTTTATTGCAATGTATATTGTAATTATTCTGTTAGTTGTATTAATGCAACTTGCAGTACGTAAGATTCCTATCCAATACACTTCAAGTACTGTACAACGTGGAAAGAATGATATTACATATTTGCCATTTAAAATAAATTCGGCATCTGTAATTCCAGTAATTTTTGCGCAATCAATTATGACTGCACCACAAATTATCGCAAGTTTCTTTCCAGCGAATGCGTTTACTACTGCGATGGGTAATGTACTTAGCTTACAAAAACCAATCGGACTAGTAATTTATGCTGTTTTAACAATTTTATTCACATTCTTTTATACTAATATGCAAGTCGATCCGTCAAAGGTTGCTGAAAACTTAGGTAAAAGTGGAGCATATATTCCAGGAATTCGTCCTGGTAATGAAACAAAAGAATATTTAGGAAAAGTATTGAATCGAATTACAGTTCTCGGTGCAGCTGGACTAACATTCTTAGCACTACTTCCATACTTGCTACCAATGTTTACTTCTCTTCCTACTTCTACCGCAATCGGTGGAACAGGAATTATTATCGTTGTTGGTGTAGCTATGGAAACAATGAGTCAATTAAAGGGTCAACTAACGCAGAAAGCATATAGGGGCTTTCTTAATAAATAAGAAGGTGTTATAAAAATGAATATTCTAATTATGGGTCCTGCTGGAAGTGGCAAGGGTACAATGTCTGAAAAGATATTGGAAAACTATAACATTCCTCATATCTCTACTGGGGACATGCTTAGAAATGCCATTAAAGAAGGAAGTCCGTTAGGACTTAAAGCTCAAACTTTCATGAATGAGGGAAAACTAGTACCAGATGATTTGGTAATTAGTTTAATTGAAGAGAGACTTCAAAAAGACGATTGTCAAAAAGGGTATCTCATTGATGGATTCCCTCGTTCATTACCTCAAGCAAAAGCTTTAGAAGAAATTACAAATAAGATTAATAAACCAGTTCAACTTGTTCTTAATCTTACTGTTGATTTTGATGCTTTAGCTGAAAGAGTAACTGGTCGTCGCATTTGTAAAAATTGTGGAGCTATCTTTCACATCAAGAGCAATCCACCAAAAGTTGATGGCATCTGTGATGTTTGTGGAAGTCCACTAACTCAACGTGCTGATGATACAGTTGAACAATTAAAAGTTCGTTTAGACGAACACTACAAGAATACTCAACCTTGTCTTGATTATTATCGAGAAAAAGGTTTAGTTGTTGATATCAACGCTTCTCAAGAAATTGAACAAGTATACGCTGATATCAAGAACGCTTTGGCAAAGTGAAGATAAGCTTCAATAATATTTCTATTTAGATGGATTTCCATCTAAATAGAAGTTCCAAAGGAAACAATTCTATACACTAAGAGGAGGAAACATATTTTAATGGGCAAACAAGACGTCATTGAAATTGATGGAATTGTTGAAGAAACACTTCCTGATGCAAAGTTTAAAGTGAAACTACAAAATGGACACGTTATCTTGGCTCACGTTTCTGGTAAAATCCGTATGCACTACATTCGCATTTTACCAGGTGATCGCGTAACAGTAGAAATTTCACCATATGATTTAACACGTGGGCGTATTACATTTAGACATAAATAGTCTAGGAGGGAAAACACATGAAAGTAAGACCATCAGTCAAACCGATTTGTGATAAGTGCCGAATCATCAAACGCAAAGGTACCGTAATGGTAATTTGTGAAAACCCTAAACACAAACAACGTCAAGGAAACTAGGAGGAAAATAAGATATGGCTCGTATTGCAGGCGTAGATATTCCACGTGACAAACGTGTAGTAATATCTCTAACTTATATCTACGGAATTGGCCCATCAACAGCGGCTAAGATCCTTAAAGATAGCAACATTAACGAAAGCATCCGCGTAAAAGATTTAAGCGATGAACAAGTTAATGCAATTCGTCAAGAAATAGACAAAATTAAAGTAGAAGGTGATCTTCGTCGTGAAGTTCAACTTAATATCAAACGTCTAATGGAAATTGGATGTTACCGTGGAATGCGTCATAGACGTGGATTACCAGTTCGCGGACAAAGAACAAAAACAAATGCTCGTACACGTAAAGGACCTCGTCGTACAGTAGCTAATAAGAAGAAATAGTGATAGGAGGAGAAGACAATGGCAAATGCAAAATCAACAACACGTAAAAAACGTGTACGTAAGAATGTCGCTAAAGGTGTAGCTCACATTCATTCAACGTTTAACAATACCATCGTGACTATCACTGACGAAGCTGGAAATGCTATCGCTTGGTCAAGTGCTGGAGCGTTAGGATATAAAGGATCTCGTAAATCAACTCCATATGCTGCACAAATGTGTGGTGAAGCAGCTGCTAAAGCAGCAGTTGATCATGGAATGAAAGTAGTAGAAGTAAGCGTTAAAGGACCTGGTCCTGGACGTGAAGCAGCTGTTAGATCACTTCAAACAGCAGGACTTGAAATTACAGTTATCAATGATGTAACTCCAATTCCACATAACGGATGTCGTCCACCAAAACGACCTCGTGGTTAATAGATAGAGAAGGAGGGAACACGATATGCAAAAATTTGAACGTGCCAATTTTGAAGTTAAGGAATATGTTGAATCAGATAATTACGGAAAATTCGTAATTGAACCTTTGGAAAGAGGTTTTGGAACAACAATCGGAAATGCACTTAGACGTGTTTTACTTTCCTCTTTACCGGGAGCAGCTGTTTACTGCATTAAAGTAGATGGCGTTTATCATGAATTCACTTCAATTCCAGGTGTATTAGAAGACGTTACTATGATGATTCTAAACATCAAACAATTGATTATGAAAATTGAAGATGATGAAATCTATACCTTAAAGATTTCAGCAAAAGGACCATGCACTGTTACAGCAGGTGATATTATTTGCCCTGCTGGTGTAGAAGTTTTAAACAAAGATCTAGAAATTGCTCATCTTGAAAAAGGTGGCGTTCTTGAAATGGAATTGAAAGCTCGTAACGGCCGTGGCTACATAAGTGCTGACGGTAATAAAGCACTTTATCAAGGATCATCTCAAGGTATTGGAACTGTTTATACAGATTCAATTTATACACCAATTGAACGCGTTGCATATGAAGTTGAACCTACTCGTGTAGGACAAGATGCTAAATATGATCGTTTAGTTGTTGAAGTATATACTAATGGTTCAATTACTCCTCAAATGTCTTTGGCATTAGGGTCTAAGATTCTTATTGACCACCTTGACATTTTAGCTAATATTCAAGATTCAGTAGTGGATATGGAATCTTGCATTAAAGACGCTAATGGCGAAGTAGTTAATAAAGGTCTAGTAATGATGATTGAAGATTTAGATTTATCTGTTCGTTCTTATAACTGTTTAA
>NZ_JAVXGL010000032.1:0-23594 GCF_036657415.1 Anaerorhabdus sp.
TCTACTAAATCAATTTTATATTCACCTTCTGTAGATACTGTTGGTTTATTTTGACTTCCTTCAGCCATAGTAATATCACTAGTGAGTTTCTTATCATCCGTTTTTGGCTTTTGATTAAATATAAAGAAGATTGCAGTTGCAATAAGTATTAATACAATTGCTACGCAAATACCTATTTTTATTTTGGTTGATTTGTCTTTATTCATAAACATACCTCCACACAATAATTATATCATAAACAAGATATTGTACACTGAATTTTGTGTGAATAAAGAAAAAGTAAGAGAAGATTCTCTTACTCAATTCCATTCGGATTCATTAATGTAAAATTCCATCCATCTTGGCACATTTCATCAATACCATATTGCGCACTCCAACCTAAAACTTCTTTTGCCTTTGTTGTATCTGCGTAACATGTTGCAATATCGCCTGGACGACGTTCCATTATTTCAAATGCAATTTCTTTACCACAAGCTTTTGCAAATGCATCTTTAACTTGTAATACAGAATAACCAATGCCTGTTCCTAAATTAACCTTTTCAACACCTTTGTGTTTTAAAGCATATTCAACAGCTTTAATGTGTCCAAGTGCTAAATCAACGACATGAATGTAATCACGTACACCTGTTCCATCTA
Organism: Anaerorhabdus sp.; assembly: GCF_036657415.1. Classification (NCBI taxonomy): domain Bacteria; kingdom Bacillati; phylum Bacillota; class Erysipelotrichia; order Erysipelotrichales; family Erysipelotrichaceae; genus Anaerorhabdus; species Anaerorhabdus sp. Next base: position 637 of record NZ_JAVXGL010000032.1, read on the forward strand.
CTGTATTGTAATCATTTCCCCATACACGAAGGAATTCTCTTTGACCAGTTGCAACTTGTGCTACATAAGGTACTAAGTTATTTGGGATGCCATTAGGTGTTTCACCAAGTAACCCACTTTTGTGTGCACCAATTGGATTAAAGTAACGTAATAACATTACACTCCATTCCGCATCAGCTTTAGAAACATCTGTAAGAATTTGTTCGTTATATAGTTTTGTTGTTCCATAAGGGTTTGTTGTACTCAATGGGAAGTCTTCTTTAATTGGAACAGATGCAGGATCACCATAAACAGTTGCACTTGAACTAAATACCACTGTCTTTACACCAGCTTCTTTCATTACTTCATAAAGATTTACACTTCCTGAAATATTGTTCTTATAATAAGTTAAAGGTATTATACATGATTCACCAACTGCTTTATAACCTGCAAAGTGAATGACTGCATCAATTTTATTTTCTTCAAATACTTTCTCTAAACCAGCTCTATCAAGGATATCTACTTCATAAAATTTAGGTTTTGTTCCTGTAATCTTTTCAATGCGATCAAGAACAACCTTCTTTGAATTGTATAAATTATCCACGATAACGACATTGTATCCAGCTTTAATTAACTCTACACATGTATGGCTTCCAATATAACCTGTACCACCTGTAACTAAAATTGTTTCCATAAAAAACCTCCTTAATGTTATTAGTGTATCACAAGTAAATCTAAGAAAAAAGACCAAATAAATGATCTTAATTCGTTGCTTCTTTTTTATCTCTATTTATTTCTTGTAGTGAAAACCAATAAATAATTCCAAAACATATTACACATACAACAATTGAAGTCATTAAAGTCAAATCAAATGCTAATGTGATATTACTTAACATAAATAATTGAACAATAGAACCCACAAGAAGTCCTAAAATTCCCATATATGTTAATTGCTCAAACCTTGATAATACGAAGCGTACAACTTTCGCACCACCCAATATACCGAAAATTGCACCTAATCCGCATGGGATTAATAGAGGAATATTAAACTCTGCAATTGCGAATCCATAAATCGTACCATACATTCCCATGATAATAAGAATTAATGAACCACTAATACCAGGAATAATCATTGTTATTGTTGCGATTGCCATTGAAAAGAAACACATCAAAAATGATTCCATGTTAAGTGTAGTATATTTTACTATTGTTTTAGCTGTTTCTTTATCGCCATTTGCAAATGCAAGATACAACATTAAAGCTAACGCAATAACAAAAGGTATCCAACTCATTGGTTTAATATTCTTCTTGCCTTTCGCTTTAAAGAATATTAGTGGTAAACTACCGAAAACAATTCCAATAAATCCAAAATAAGTTTGTGTTGTAAAATTTTCTAATAAGAATTGCATGATTTTGCTTAATCCAACAATTCCAATACCAACTCCTAAAAATAAAGGAATTAAAAATGGTAAATTTCTTTTAACAATTTTTAAGTTTAGTGTGATTGATTCCATTAAGCGATCATAGAAATTAAGAATAACTGCAATAGTTCCACCGCTTACCCCTGGAATTACATTCGCAATACCCATTGCAATTCCATAAATAATGAATTTTATACTTTCCATACATTCTCCTATTTAATGAAAATTCTTGTGATGTCTTGCCATGTTGCAAAAACCATCAACGCTAGCAATAATACCATACTTGCTGTCATTATGCCAACTTCAAATTTTTTATTGAGTGGTTTACGAATAACCATTTCAACTAAAATTAGAATTACTCGACCACCATCCAAGACTGGTAGTGGTAATAAATTAAATATACCTACATTCAAGGATAACATTGCAACAAGAATTAATAAATCTGGTAGTCCTTTTGAAGCTTGTTGAGATGTCACTTCGTATATTCCAACAGGTCCTGATAATTGATCTAAACCATTACCTTGAACCAAACGCGTCAATGATTTAAAGATGTTTCTCGTCATATCTACCATGTAGTCAAAACTGTATATTCCAGCATTAAATGGTGTAATTTTTACAATTTCAGGCGTTGGTGAACCAATCCCCACAAGATAGAGTCCATTTTTATTTGGCTGTCCTTGAACAACAAAATCAAGCATTTCTCCATTTCTACTTACTGTGTATGTTATTTTACCATCATACATTTGAGTAAAGAGTGAAATATCAGTAAATGATTGTGGCTTAATTACCGTTCCATCTTCAAATACTACTTTCTTAATAACATCACCTGCTTGAAGTCCTGCAACATCTGCTGGTCCTTGTTCAACAACACTTGCAACTACTGGTGGTGCATCTTTAACATATCCACCTGAATACATCAAAATACCACTAATAATAATCCATGCCATCAAGAAGTTCATAAACACTCCCGCTAACATGACAATGATTCGTTTCCAACGTGCTATGCTTTTAATTGATCGTCCAGCTGGAACTTCAATGCTTGGATATAATTCCATATCATCTTCTTGTTCCCCTGCCATTGCTACATAACCTCCAATTGGAATTAGTCGCAATGTATATTTAGTTTCTTTACCTTGATATGCAAATAACTTTGGACCCATACCAAGTGAAAATTCATAACAATATACATGAAATAGTTTTGCTGCTACTAAATGACCTATTTCATGAATAACGATTATCGCTGACAGTACTAATACAAAATAAATAATGCCCATGAAATCACTCCTTTTTTTTGCTATACCTTATAAGTTTATCATAAATCAATACTTCCAAACAAATAAATCTAGATGATTCCGGATATATCACATGATATTCACACAAAAGAAAAACGAGTAGGTATTTTTACTCGTTAATTTTCACTTGCATTCACTTTATTTCTAACAAATTCTCGTGCTAATCGATCACTTTCGATGATTTCTTCTAGTGTTGGATTTTGAATAAATGGCAAGCTTTCAACAGCTGCACTTACATATTCTTCAATTTCTAAAAAACTAATTTTGTCGGTTAAGAAATATGCAACCGCTTCTTCATCTGCACCATTCATAATAGCACCCAGATTTCCACCTTTTCTTCCCACTTCATAGGCCAGTTTTAGCAAAGGAAAACGCTCAAAACTCGGTTTCTCAAAATGTAGAGTTGGATATTTTAGAAAATCAAAAGTTTCAGCATTTTTCATTTCTAAGCGTTGCGGATATGATAAGGCATATTGAATAGGTAATCGCATATCTGCAGTTCCTATCTGTGCAATAATTGAATGATCACAATACTGTACCATTGAATGTATTGCGCTTTCTTTATGAATTACAACATCAATTTTATCGAATGGAATATCGAATAAATAAAACGCTTCAATCACTTCAAATCCCTTATTCATCATCGTAGCACTATCAATTGTTATTCTTCCACCCATATTCCAATTAGGATGTTTCAGTGCTTGTTCTTTTGTAACACCAATTAATTCTTCTCTTGTTTTATCACGGAAACTTCCACCACTCGCAGTGATGATAAGTTTATCAATTTCTGTATGTCTATTTCCTTGAAGGCATTGAAGTATTGCAGAATGTTCTGAGTCAATTGGAAGTAACTGAACTTTGTTTTGTTTTAATGCTTTTTTTACAAGAGGTCCACCTGTTACTAGACTTTCTTTATTTGCTAAGGCAATTGTTTTATGATTTTCAATTGCTGCTAAAGCTGGTTGCAATCCTCTAAACCCAACAACTGCATCCACAAAGATATCATAATCAGCAATCTTAGCTAATTGAATTAAACCTTCATCCTTTGACAAAACTTGGATAGCAGGAAATTGACGTTTTAATATTTCTGCATGTTCCTCACTCGCAATGCAAACTGAATGAACAGACTCAAATTTCTTTAAAATTTCTTGTGCGACTTCAATTTGACTTCCAACGCTAAAAGCTACAAGTTCAAATTCTTCACGATGAGAATGAATAACATCAATAGTTTGTTGTCCAATCGAACCACTTGCGCCTAATAATACTATTTTTTTCATTAGATAATCACCACTTCAACAATTAATAAAATTGCATAAAAATACATTAAACAAAATAATAAACTGTCAATACGATCTAGTACACCACCATGCCCTGGAAAAATAGAACCAAAATCCTTAACATGATATTGTCGTTTAACAGCACTAAATGATAAATCACCAATCTGTGCAACAATCGGTAATGTTATGGATGAGAATAAGATAACATTAGGATCAATTAAATGTGTTAAGAAGTATAAACCAAAAATATAAGATGTCACAGCTCCAACTACCCAACCACCAATAGCACCTTCCCAAGTTTTCTTTGGTGATATTCTTTCAATTAATTTATGCTTTCCAAAGAAAGAACCGAAAAAATATGCTCCTGTATCACACCCAAAACACGCTAGCACGATATAAATCATCACAATACCACCATATGTATAAATATGTATGATTCCTTTAACAGCTAGTGTCAAAATCATTGTCATGACAAATACGTAACTTAAATCTTCAATACTAATTTCTTTTGTAAAAATATGGATAATAAACAAAATAATTAAAAAACCAATAATAGCTGGTATATAAAAACTAATGGGTACAACATACATAACTATTGTACTTGCGAATAAAAATGATATAAGCCCCCAGCTAGTTTTATCTTTGCGTACTGCTAATATTTCATAAGAAGCTAATGCACTTATTGCAAATACTAATAATAGTAGTGGTACTTTACCAATAATTAATGGTGGTAGGGCAATAGCAGCAATAATAAGTCCAGTAATTAATCTTTGTTTCATCCTTTGATGCCTCCAAAGCGTCGATCACGCTTTTTGAATTCTATCAAACAAGTATTAAATTCCTCTGGAGTAAATTCTGGCCAAGTTTCATCCACAAAAATAAGTTCACTATATGCAATTTGCCATAATAGAAAATTTGAAAGACGATATTCGCCACTCGTCCGAATCAAACAATCAATTGGTGGGTAATCTTTTGTCATTAAATAATTCTCAAAATCTTTCTCTGTAATATCCAATGTTGCTTTGCCTTCTTTAACATCTTTTGCATATTCCTTTGCAGCAAGCAATATTTCTCTTTGTGATCCATAATTCATTGCGAAACATAAAATCATTCCTGTATTATTTTTCGTATCTTCAATAGCTTTTTTAAATAACTTAGCCGTTTCATTTGGAATACCTTCCATCTGTCCAATCATTTGTATACGAATATTTTTTTCCATTAATTCTTTTAAAAATCGTTGAAAGAAAACGGCAGGTAGCTTCATTAAATAATTCACTTCTTCTTCTGGTCTTTTCCAGTTTTCTGTTGAAAAAGCAAAAAGTGTTAACACTTCAATTCCATCATCATTCGCTGCAATAGCAATATTTCTAACATTTTCAGATCCTTGATAATGTCCTTGTGTTCTTAACTTATTTTGACGTTTAGCCCATCGACCATTTCCATCCATTACAATAGCAACATGTCTAATCTTATCCATAACATCACCTTTATTCATGTAAACATTTTAACATAAATTTAACTTTCCTCATAGTTCTTCACTTCAAGTTAAATGATTTATTATTTCATCCATTAAAATCAGTATTTGTACTATTTAGTGAAATGAAAAAAGATGGAATTTTCCATCTTTCATAGTTAATTAGATTGTCATTACTTCTTTTTCTTTATTTGCTGCAATATCATCAATCTTTTTGATGAATTCATCTGTTAATTTTTGAATTTTATCTAAACAGTCTTTTTCCATGTCTTCTGTTAATGTATCATCCTTTTTGGCTGCATCATTTCCATCACGACGTAAATTACGGATTTGAACTTTCGCTTCTTCAGCATATTTAGAAACTTTTTTACACATTTCTTTACGAGTTTCTTCAGTTAATGCTGGTACTGTTAAACGAATCACAGTTCCATCATTTTGAGGTGCAATTCCTAAATCAGCTTCATTACAAGCTTTCTCAATATTTTTCAAACTTGAAGAATCGTAAGGTTTAATAACTAATGTTCTTCCTTCTACAACTGAGATACTTGCGATTTGATTTACTGGTGTAGGTGAACCATAGTAATCAACTTCAACATGGTCAAGCATTGTTGTATTTGCACGACCAGTACGTACTGTTGCTAAACTTTCTGAAAAGTGAGCAGTAACTTTGTCCATTTTTTCTTTAGTAACATCTAATATTGTGTATGCCATTATTTAATCTCCTTCTGAATAACAGTTCCTATTTTTTCTTGCATAACTGCTTTTTTAATATTACCACGCTCATTCATGTTAAAGACAACTAAATCCACTTGGTTATCCATACACATGCTTGTTGCAGTAGTATCCATGACTTGTAACTCTTTTTGAATTAAATCCATATACGTTAAGTTATCATATCGAACCGCTGTTTTATCTTTTTTAGGGTCCGCACTATATACCCCATCTACTCCATTTTTTGCCATCAAGATTACATCTGCTTTAATTTCAGATGCTCTTAATGCTGCTGTTGTATCTGTTGAGAAGAATGGGTTTCCTGTTCCACCACCAAAAATTACAACGCGTTTCTTTTCAATATGTCGAAGCGCTCTTCTAACAATAAAAGGTTCTGCAATCTTGTTCATTTCTATTGCTGTCTGTACTCGAGTAGGAACTCCTGCTTGTTCAAGTGCTCCTTGAATTGCTAATGAATTAATCACTGTTGCAAGCATTCCCATGTAGTCTCCTTGCACACGATCAATTCCAAGATTTTCCGCCATTTTTCCACGGATGAAGTTACCTCCGCCGACTACAATAGCAAGATCTATACCCATTTCATGAATTTCTTTAATTTCTTCAGCTAGACTTTTTAAAATTTCCGGATCAAAGTTAGTTCCTTGGCCCGATAAAGCTTCACCACTCAATTTCAATAATACTCTACGATACATTGAATTTTCCGCCTTTCTTTCGCAAAGAAAAGGTTTCACTTATCTTTTTTTAACTATGATCAAGCAATACCTTAATTTCCTTTAAATTATACATTACTTTACTATCTCATGCAATAACACCCACGAAAGTATTACCATGAGAATACAACTATTTTCTAAGTTCTTGATTTAAATCAAGAATAAACAATTACTTAGTCACAATTCTATCTACATTGTATCCACAATATCCCAAAAACAAAGAAAAAAGCTTAGGATTAACCTAAGCTCCGATTTTAGCTACTTCTTCCGCGAAGTTTTCTTCACGTTTTTCAATACCTTCACCTACAGCATAACGAACGAATTCCTTAACTTCAGTGTTAGCATCTTTTAATACTTGAGCAACCTTTTTATCTTGGTCTTTGAAGAAGATTTGGTCAACAAGACTCATCTCTTGAAGAGATTTGCTTACACGACCTTCAACAATTCCAAGTAATACTTTTTCAGGTTTTCCTTTTAAAGATTCATCATTTTTCATGATTTCTTCTTGAATACTACGTTCATGTTCAACGATTTCAGCAGGCATATGATCTCTTGATACATAGCTAGGATTCATTGATGCAACTTGCATTGCCATGTCTTTAGCAACTTCTTGATTTGTAGAATTTTTAAGAATTACACAAGCACTGATTTTTCCACCCATATGTACATATGAACCAAAAATATCAGCATCATCTTTTGTTAAAACTACAAAACGACGTAATGTAATTTTTTCTCCAATAGTTGCAGTAGCATCTACAAATAATTCTTCTAAAGTTTTACCATCTACAGTTAATTTATTTGCTTCTTCAACTGTTGCTACATTACCATGAAGTAATGTATTTGCAGTTGTATCTAATAATGCAAGGAATTGTTCATTTTTAGCAACAAAGTCTGTTTCTGAGTTGATTTCAACTAGACATGCTTTATTTCCTTCAACAACAACTTTTGATAATCCTTCAGCTGCTACGCGGTCTGCTTTTTTAGCTGCTTTAGAGATTCCTTTTTCACGTAGCCAGTCGATTGATTTTTGGATATCGCCATCACATTCAGTAAGAGCTTTCTTACAATCCATCATTCCAGCGCCAGTGATTTCTCTTAATTCTTTAACTTGAGCTGCAGTAATTGCCATTCTTATTCTGCCTCCTTAGTTTCTTCTACCTTTTTTCTAGGTTTTCTAACTGGTTTAGCTTCTTCAGTAGCACCTTCTTCTTTAGCTGCTACAGTTCTAGGTTTTTTTACAGCTTTTGCTTCTTCTGAAGCTGCTGCTTCAGCTACTGGTGCAGCTGCTACAGTTTCTGTTTTTGTTTCAGATACTTCTTTTTTAGCTATAACACGACGTTCACCCATTGGACGACGACCATCCTTGTTGTAAGGACGACGTTCTTCCATTCTAGCTCTACGACGTTTTTCATTTTCTTCTGCTTGTTGTTCTACGTTGATGATTACATCTTTCATAGTGATATCTTCAACTGACATATCTTCTTGATAAGCAACAGTTAATAATCCACCTTTAGCTTCAACAATTGCATCAGCCATAACACCAATCATTAATTTAACAGCGCGAACTGCATCATCATTTGATACGATTGGGTAATCTAATGTATTAGGATCTGCATTTGTATCGATTAATCCGAATACAGGGATACCTAATTTTTTAGCTTCTGCTACTGCATTGTGTTCTTCTGTTGGATCTACTACAAAGATTGCATCAGGTAGCTTTTTCATTTCTTTAATACCGCCTAAGAAATTTTCTAGACGAGTTTGTTTTTTACGAATAATTGCTACTTCTTTCTTTGGATATACATTGATTGTTCCGTTTGCATCCATTTCTTCAATTTCTAATAAACGTTTAATAGACTTTTGAATAGTACGGAAGTTTGTTAAGATTCCTCCTAACCATCTTTGGTTAACATAGAATGAACCTGAACGTAATGCTTCTTCTAAAATTGGAGTTTGAGCTTGTTTCTTAGTACCCACGAATAATACTTTTCCACCTTTTTCAGTGATGTCTTTCATAGCTGCATAAGCTGTGTCTAACATTGCTTGAGTTTTTTCAAGGTCGATAATATGTACCCCATTTTTTGCTGCGTAGATATATGGTTTCATCTTAGGATTCCATCTACGTGTTTGATGTCCAAAATGAACACCATTTTCTAAAAGCTTTCTCATTGAAACAACTGACATAATTTAATTTTCCTCACTTCCCGTTGTTTTCCTCCACTATTTCTAACATTGACAACTCATAGAGCACGGAGTCAACGAATCCATAGTGTGTGTTGTGCACGTTACGTGCCGATGTATAATATAGCATAAAAACCCTTTTAACTCAAGGGGTTTTTACTTTTTTGATCGTGGATGGCTTTGTTTTACAACATTTTTCAGTCTATCTACTGTAACATGTGTATAAATTTGTGTCGTTGAAAGATTCTCATGCCCTAATAATTCTTGTACTGTTCTCAAGTCAGCACCATTATCTAACATATGTGTCGCAAATGAATGACGTAGCATATGCGGGTGAACCTCAACGGATAAGCCTATTCTTTCGCCCGCATCTTTAAGTATCATTTGAACCGCTCGTGGTGTAATTGGTTTACCACTTTGTGAAACAAATAAATAACCATGTTCTTCTTTAATCCATAGACTACGTGCCTCATTCATATATTTTTCAATTAATCGACCACACTTTGGGTAAAAAGGAATCATTCTTTCTTTATTCCCTTTACCTACAACTGTTAATACTTGTTGACTAAAGTGAATATTATTAATTTTTAAACTCGTTGCTTCTGAAATACGAAGTCCACAAGCATAAATAGTTTCAATTATACAGCGATTACGAAGTTGTGCTGAATCATCTAAATCAAAACTCCTTAACAGATTCATCATTTGTTCAAATGTTAAAAAATTAGGTAATGATTTTTTTGATTTTGGCGACTTAAAATATTGAATTGGATTATTTTCAATACCTTCGTATCGATTCAAATACTTATAAAAAGAACGCAAAGATGATAGCACCCTTGCGAAACTTGTGTTTGATATTTTTGTTTTGGTAATCTTACCACTACGCAAAAGAGTCATATAGTTCATCATAACTTCTTTATCTACCTTCTCGAATGAAGTGATTTTTTCTTCATGTAGATAGTCTAAAAATCTTCCTATATCTCTTCGATAAGCATCTTCTGTTTTAATAGAACCTGATTTGCTTATCTTAATATAATCAAGGAAAGAATCTAAACTTCTATCGAATGAGTCTACTTGCATAATTTTTCTTGTATTACTTTAAGAGCTTGCGGTGCATATGCATCCTTTTTATCTTTCTTCTTAAAGTCTCCTTCTAGTTTTAGTATACCAAAATTTGCATTCATCGGTTGAAAATGTTTTTCATCTGCATGTGTAATATAATGTACCATTGCTCCCATCATACATGTATTTCCTAAAACTATGGGTGTTTCATAATTTAATACTTTAGCCATATTGATTCCTGCGAGTAATCCACTTGCAGCACTTTCAACATATCCCTCAACACCTGTCATCTGCCCAGCGAAAAATAAATCATCTCGTTTAACAGATTGATATGTTTCTTTCAAACACACAGGTGAATTAATAAATGAATTACGATGCATAACTCCATATCGAACAATTTGACAGTTTTCTAATCCTGGAATCATTTGGAGTATTCTCTTTTGTTCTGGCCAAGTTAAATGGGTCTGAAAACCAACAATATTGTATAAACTTGCAACCGCATTGTCTTGTCTTAGCTGAACAACTGCATATGGACGAACTCCATTGTGTTCAAGCCCAACCGGTTTCATAGGTCCAAAAAGTAAAGTTTGCATACCTCTTTTAGCCATAACTTCAAAAGGCATACAACCTTCAAAGTATACTTCTTTTTCAAATTCTTTAATTGGTACTGTTTCAGCTTGTATTAGTTCTCGATAAAAAGCATCAAATTCATCTCTTGTCATTGGACAATTGATATAATCTGCTTCTCCTTTATCATAACGTGATTTTAAATACGCTTTATCAAAGTTAATGCTATCTTTTTCAATAATTGGTGCTGCTGCATCATAGAAATAGAAATGATCGGCATTAAAAAATGTTTGAATCGTTTTCGATAAATCATCGCTGGTTAGTGGTCCTGTCGCTATAATACATGGTCCTTCTGGTATTTCTGTTATTTCATCATAAACAACTTCAATATTAGGATGGTTTATTATTTCTTCCGTAACACGTTTTGCGAACCCTTCACGATCAACTGCAAGTGCACTACCAGCGGGTAGTTTTGTTTCATCAGCAATCTTCATAATTAACGAGTTACATAGACGCATTTCTTCTTTCAACAAACCAACTGCATTTGTTAAGGCATCACTACGTAGTGAGTTTGAACATACTAGCTCGGCAAACTGTTCAGTTTTATGGGCAGGTGTCATTTTCTTAGGACGCATTTCTATAAGTTTGACCTTAAAACCACGGTTAGCTAATTGCCAAGCCGCTTCTGTACCTGCAAGTCCTGCACCTAATACAATCACATCACTCATTTTTTCTTAGTTGCCTTTCTCTTTTTAAATTTAGGTTTTTCTTCCCCTTCGATATTTTCAATATGCTTACATTTTGGGAAATTACTACATCCTAAGAAGTAGTTACCATAACGACTCTTACGTTTTAATAATTCATGACCACATTCCGGACACATCTTCCCTGATGGTTCTGGTTTTTCTTTTTCCGGTTGTTCAATCTTACGTGTATATTTACATTCTGGGAATGTACTACAAGAAATAAATTTACCGAAACGACCAACGCGATATACCAACTCATTACCACATTCTGGACAAGTTTCTCCAACTTTTTCTGGTTCCATCTTTTCCATATTGTCATAAGCATGTGTAACAAGTGGTTCAAAGCGATTATAAAATTCTCTAAGTGCCGCAACGTTATCCATTTCGCCATCCGCAATTTCATCAAGCTCTGTTTCCATTTGTGCTGTATATTTTACATTGATAATATCATTAAAATATTGATCTAATTTATCCGTTGTTAACATCCCTTGTTCAGTTGGAAAGAATACTTTCGTTTTAGATGTTTCTGTACTCTTTTCAAGTTGTACATATCCTCTAGCTTGAATTGTATCAATAATCATTGAATATGTACTTGGACGACCAATACCTTGTTCTTCCATCTCTTTAATAAGGCGAGCTTCACTGTAGCGAAGTGGAGGTTCTGTAAAGTGTTGATTTTGTTCAAGCTTCTTAGGTGTAATCGACTCTTTTTCTTCAAGTTCAGGTAATACTACATCTTTACTTGATTCATAGTCACCATATACTGCTAAATAACCATCAAAAGCTAATTGCGTACCATTCGCTGTAAAATCATATCCATTTTGCGATAAAGTAATCGCAACTGTATTACTCTTAGCTGAAGCCATTAATGAAGCCAAAGCACGCGCATAAATCATTTTATATAGTTTATATTGTTCTGGTGATAAATAATCCTTAACTTCTTCAGGTGTATTTGCTAAGTTAGTTGGACGAATACCTTCATGGGCATCTTGACTATTATCATCATTTTTTACTTTATATTTTCCTAAATAATCTTTTCCAAATTCTGTTTCAATTTTTTCATGTGCTGATTGAATGAAAACATTACTTAAACGTGTACTATCAGTACGCATATAGGTAATTAAACCTTCCGTACTATTTTTTAGTTCAACCCCTTCATAAAGTTTTTGAGCGATTGTCATTGTACGTTTAGCACTAAATCCTAATTTAGTTGAAGCTTCTTGTTGAAGTGTTGAAGTAATGAAAGGAAGTTTAGGGTCTTTCTTACGCACTTGTTTCTTAATGTTAGTAATTTCAAAAGCACCACTACATGCATCAAAAGCTTTTTGAGCATCTTCTGCATTTTTAAGTTCAGCCTTTTTACCATCAATCTTCGCTAATGATGCTTCAAATTCTTTTCCATCTTTATTGAATAATGCATCTAAAGTCCAATACTCTACTGGAATAAATGCTTTTATTTCTTTTTCACGATCTACAATAAGTTTTAAAGCTACTGATTGAACACGACCAGCAGACTTACTTTTAATTTTATTTTTTAATAGTTTAGAAAGTTTAAATCCGATAATACGATCTAAAATACGACGTGTTTCTTGCGAACGTACAAGCCCCATGTCAATTGAACGAGGATGATTAAAAGCATCCAAAACCGCATCTTTTGTAATTTCATTGAATACAACACGATTGGTATCTTCTATTTCAAGTTTTAACACTTGTGCTAAATGCCAAGAAATCGCTTCTCCTTCACGGTCAGGATCGGTTGCAAGATATACTTGATCCACTTTTTTTGCACGTGCCTTTAAATCTTTAACTACATCTTTTTTATCTGTGTTTATTGAATAAGTTGCTTGAAACTCATCATCCACATCAACGCCTAGTCCGTCTTTACCTTTTATCGCTAAATCACGTATATGCCCTTTTGAGGATACAACTTCAAAATCTTTTCCTAAATACTTTTCAATGGTTTTTGACTTGGATGGAGATTCCACAATAACTAAATTTTTCATATTTTCACCTCAAATAAAGTACTTTTCTAAAACTTGCATACCCTACAATACCCCATAACTTGTTAAGTTTCAAGTTTTTTTAATAATTACAAATTCTTACATTTCACTCAAATAGTCAACTGAAACGATTATTTGTGCACCTTGCTGGATTAATAAATTACATCCTTCCCCTTCAATTTCATTGATTGGATAAGGCACACAATAGATATCCTTATTCAAATTTAAAGCTTCATTTACGGTCAACATAGTTCCGCTATTAATCTTTGCTTGCGTTACAATACATTTCTCGGATAATGCAGCAATTATTCTGTTTCGCCAAGGAAAATGCCATTTTTGTGGTCTTACAAAATGAGGATATTCACTGATTAATAGATGATTTTTACGCATTTCTTCATACAAGGCGTAATTACTTTTAGGATACTCAACGTCTAAACCACATCCTAAAACACCAATTGTTTTACCTTTTCCTATGCCAACTTCATGAACAACTGCATCTATTCCTTTCGCAAGTCCAGATACCAATACATATTTATTCGATAATACTGATGCAATCATTTTAGTCACTTGAATTCCATAATCAAGTGATTTACGTGATCCAACAATCCCAACACATTTTTGATTAAGTAATGAAATGTCACCTTCATAAAAGAGAATCCAAGGAGGAAACCGTAGTTCGCGAAGTTTATTAGGATACAACTCATCTACGATCGTAATATAATTCTCTTCAATATTGAATGACTTTGCTTCGGCATTATTCTTTATCTTTTCAGCTATTTTATCCCAATCACCGCTTGTTTCATAGGCATAACATGCAATTTGTTTAGAAAGTTTCATTTCATCACCTATCTATTAATAGACAATAATTTAAGTTTTCCTAAAAATTTTATGAAAAAGAATAGAAATTATTCTATTCTTTTTTACAATTCAAGTTTTATTTGTAAACACCGTTGTACAGGTCCATAACTTCTTCGATGAATATCAAGTACACCATATGTATCTAATGCTTCAATGTGTTGTTTTGTAGGATATCCTTTATGTTTCTTAAAACCGTAATCAGGATAAAGAATATCATACCCAAACATAATATGATCACGAACAACTTTCGCAAGAATACTTGCAGCCGCAATACTTATACTTTTTTGATCACCTTTTATTAAATCAATTACCTTTTTTTCTTGTCCTGGTAAAGGCATTGCATCAGTCAACACGATATCTGCATGCAATGTAGTTGCGATGCGGTTCATCGCATGTTGGGTTGCTCGATAAATATTCTCTTCATCAATTTGTTTTGGTGTCACAATTTCAATTTTATATTCTTTTGCATCTTGAATAATAACTTTAAATAATTCTTCACGCTTCTTTTCGCTGATTCCCTTTGAATCATAAATTAGTGGATTCTCATATCCTTTTTCAAAGACAACACCAGCCACTACTAATGGACCTGCTAGTGGTCCTCTACCCGCTTCATCAATCCCGATAAGTACTTGTTCCTCATTCCAGTATTGATGTTCATATTCATTACTTGTTTGTTTGATCATGTACTTTCTCCCAAGTAATTCTTCCACAATTATCATCTCTTAAATCATGAATAAAATATTCTACTGCTCGCTTATAATCTACTTCATTATTTGTGCGAATTAGTTTTTTTACTCTTCCAATCTCTTCTATCATTTCATATGGATTATCTTGTACTTCAATACCATATAAGTCTTTAATATTATTGGGATATTCTGCAATCATTTTTTTCATCGCAAATGCAGCTATCTCTTCTAAATTTAGAACTTCATCACGGATTGCACCTGTGAGCGCTAGATAATACCCAACTTCTTGATCTTCAAATTTAGGCCATAATACTCCTGGGGTATCTAAAAGTTCTAAATCTTTATTTAGTTTAATCCATTGAAGAGCTCTTGTAACACCTGGTTTGTTCGCAGTTTCAGTAACTTTCTTTTTTGCGATACGGTTAATTAATGTTGATTTTCCTACATTAGGAATTCCAACCACCATCGCACGAATTGCTCGCGGACGAATACCCCGTGAGATTTGTTTGTCAATCTTAGCCTTCATAATTTGTTTACATGCTTTAACAATTATTTCAATTACATTATCATGTAGAAAATCAATTGCCAAAACAAGTGTTGTCTCATTAGTTAAATACTTAATCCACTCATCAATTGCTTGCAAATCACCTTTATCTTTTTTAGACAATAAAATCAGTCTTGGTTTATTTTGAATCAACTGATCAATCATTGGATTCTTACTTGCATTAGGAATACGACTATCACGAATTTCAATAACCATATCTACAGTTTTGATGGCTTCTTGCATTTGTCGTTTGGCACGTGTCATATGCCCTGGAAACCATTGAATTGTCATTATTTCACTCCTCCAAATCGATCTAATGGGGTAATCACAAATAGACCTTTACTCATGATTTGTGATTCTTTAAATGGTCCGTAATCACGAGAATCACGGGAATATGGACGGTTATCACCAACACAGAAAACTTCATCTGGTCCTAGTGTAATTGGCTCCATATTTTCTGTAAAGTAACCATACTTTTGAATTTCTTCTTTACGATATTCTTCATTGAAGAAATTTTCTTCAACAGGTTGTCCATCAATATATAATGTGTCATTTTTAAAACTAATTGTTTCATTTGGTAAACCGACAACACGTTTAATTAAATTCTTTCCATCCTCTAAATTAATAACTACAATATCAAAGCGGTTAACATCATGTAATGCTTTAACAGAGAACACATTACTCACTCCAAATGATTTATCCAATATTGTTGGATACATTGAATTTTGGTTAACGTTAACAGGTCTTATAAAAAATCTAGTTAATACAAATATAATCAAAAAACAAATAACTAATGTTTTTAAAAAATCTAATATCTCATGTTTCCAATTAATTTCCTTCATAATTACACCTCATGTTCTATTATAACAAAAAAGCATAAAAAAAACCGGATAACCGGTTTTTAAATTAACGAATTTCTTTGATACGAGCAGCTTTACCAGATAGTCCGCGTAAGTAGAATAATTTAGATCTTCTAACTTTACCTTTACGAACAACAGTAATCTTATCGATAATTGGTGAATGAACAGGGAATGTTCTTTCTACCCCAACTCCGCTACTAATTTTACGAACTGTGAATGTTTCTCCAATACCACTTCCTTGTTTAGCAATAACTAAACCTTCAAATGCTTGGATACGAGACTTGTCTCCTTCTTTGATCTTTACGTCAACGCGTACTGTGCAACCTGGACGGAATTCAGGAATGTCTGTACGAAGTTGGCTCTTAGTAATTTCTTGTACTAAATTTAAGTTCATTTTCTTTTCTCCTCTTTCATCATACAAATCAATTGCTCATGCATCCATTGGATCAGCGGAACATTGACGCCTTTAGGCTCAATTAGAATAACATAAATCAACCTCTAATGCAAGTAAACATTGTTGAAAAGCACTACATAATTTACTTGATTATTTTGACTAAGTTACTTGGAAAAAATTCTCCATTTTCAGCGAATTCTCTTAAGAATTTTATTTCTTCCTTAGTAAATTCTCTGTTTTCTAGCAAATCAGGTCGTATTTTCAAAGTGTTACGAAGTGACTCTTTAAGGCGAAACTTACGGATATTTTCATGATGTCCTGACAACAATACCTCTGGTACCTTTTTACCTTTATAATCAGCTGGTTTTGTATAATGAGGGTATTCTAGTAATCCATTCTCAAATGATTCATCTAAATGGCTTTCTTCTTCGATTACCCCATCTAATAAACGAATGACTGCATCACTAATTACCATTGATGCTAATTCACCCCCTGTTAATACATAGTCGCCAATACTTACTAATTCATCTACTTCATCATAGATTCGAGCATCTAGCCCTTCATAGTGACCACAAATGATAATAATATGTTCCTTTTGAGCATAATTTCTCGCACAAACTTGATTGAACGTTTTACCACTTGGTGCCATCAAAATCACATGACTGTTTGCTTTGCGGACATGTGCAAGTGCATCGAGTACTGGTTGGCACATCATAACCATACCACGACCTCCACCAAATGGCGTATCATCCACATGATTATGTTTGTCCAATGTAAAATCTCGTATATTGACACATTCTATTTCTACTTTTCCTTGTTTCACAGCACGGGCAATAATACTAGTATTTATAAACCCATCATACATCTCTGGAAAAAGTGTTAAAATCGTGATTTTCATACAAGTCCCTCAATTGTTCTTATACGAATAGTTTTCTTTAGCTTATCTACTCTAATTATGAATGCTGGAACATAAGGAACTAAACAAGTTGTTCCATCCATTTTTTTGATTCTTAGCAAATTATGTGCCAAAGATTCTTCCACTTGAAGGACAGTTCCTATCTCATTATCCTCTTCATCAATAACTTTCATATCCTTTAGTTCAAAGAAATAATACGAACCTTCATCTAAACGATGTAATTCTTCTTTCTTAATATAAATCTCACAAGACTTATATTTTTCAATATCATTAATATTGTCTTTTCCTTCAAACTGAAGTAAAACCATTCCTTTATGTTCTTTACACTGTTGAACTTTCATTGGAATGTATTCATTTTCAAATTGTAAGTAAACGGTATTTCCAGCACCAAATCTTTCTTCGATGAAGTCTGTATAGCTTTTAACTTTCATTTCACCACGAATACCAAATGTATTCACAATGACACCAATCTTAATCATTTCCATATGTTTTACCTCCTTTTGAAAGAAAAAGGATGCAACGCATCCTTAAATTGTTAATGTTTCAAACTTAATCGTAATCTTCTTATCTTCGATACGTGAAGCTATAGACATCATTTGACGCAGAGCAGAAGCCATAGAACCTTGGCGCCCAATTAAACGAGCAACATCTTCACTTTTTGCATAAACATAAAGAATGATTTCGTTATCATTTAAGCTAAGCATTTGACGCACTTCCAAAGCATTTGGATCTTCTACCATTGGTTTTACTAGATTAAGTAGTACTTTTTCTAATTCTACCATAACTATTTTGCGCTTTTCTTAGATTCGTGGAATGCCTTCATTACACCTTCGTTAGATAAGATGTTACGAACTGTATCTGATGGTTGCGCACCATTACTTAACCATTTAAGTGCTAATTCTTTATTTAAAGAAATAGTAGCTGGTTGAGTAGTTGGATTGTAAGTACCGATTGTTTCGATTGAACGACCATCTCTAGGGAAACGAGAGTCTGCTGCAACGATTCTATAGAAAGGAGCTTTCTTCGCACCCATTCTTTTTAAACGTAATTTAACTGCCATTTTGATTTCCTCCTTTAATTACCTTTACTATCATATAAGACAAGTAAATCTCTGTCAAGGTTTTTTACTTAACACTTTAAAATTTTAAAACAAAAACTAGGATTTCCCTAGTTTTTACTTTTTACCGCCGAACATTCCACCAAAATTTGGCATTTTTCCTGATTTAGACATTGACCCCATTTGTTTCATCAATGTTTTCATCTTTTCAAATTGGTTTACCATTTTTGATACTTCTTGAGGCGTTGTGCCACTTCCTCTTGCAATTCTATTTTTACGACGATTATTTAGAATAGAAGGATCACTTCTTTCTTCTAATGTCATACTTTGAATAATCGCTTTTTGACGTTTAAGTCCTTTTTCAGCATCTGCTTCATTAATCATGTCAGCATATTGATTCATTCCTGGTAGCATCTTTAAGATTCCACCTAGAGGTCCCATTTTCGATACTTGTTCTAATTGTACAAGCATATCATCCATTGTGAATGAACCTTCCATCATTCGCTTAGCTGCTTCTTCTGATGCTTCTAAATCCATTTTTTCTTGTGCTTGTTCAACTAATGTAACGATGTCTCCCATACCAAGAATACGGTCAGCCATTCGATCAGGATAGAAGTATTCAATCTCATCAATCTTTTCCCCTTGTCCCACAAATTTTACTGGAACTTGGGTAATTGAACGAACTGATAAAACACCTCCACCACGAGAATCTCCATCAAATTTAGTAACGACTAAACCTGTAACATTTAATTGTTCGTGGAATGACTTTGCAACTTGTACGATATCTTGTCCTGTCATTGCATCAACTGTTAATAAGATATCTTGTGGATGAGCGATTGCTTCAATTTCTTTCAACTCATTCATTAAATCTTCATCAATATGTAAACGACCTGCAGTATCGATTAAGACAGTATCGTATCCTTTGTCTTTCGCATATGCCAAAGCTTCTTTTACAGTATCAATAGCCTTTACTTCAACACCCTTACTAAAAACTTCAACATCAATTGCTTTACCTAGCGTTTGTAGTTGTTCAATTGCTGCTGGACGAATAACATCTGCTGCAACGAGCATTGGGTTGCGATTTTGTTTATTTTTAATCAAGTTAGCAACTTTTGCAATTGATGTTGTTTTACCAGTTCCTTGTAAACCAACCATCATAATGACCGTCATACCGTCAGTAGCATAGTTGAGCGTTGCCTCTTGTGTACCTAATAATTCAACAATCTCATCATGTACGATTTTAACAACCATACTTGATGGATCAACAGATTCCAATACATCTGTTCCTAATGATTTTTCTTTAACTCGCACTAAAAAATCTTTAACAATTTTATAGTTAACGTCCGCTTCTAAAAGTGCTACTCGCACTTCTTTTAGCATATCCTCCATGTTCTTTTCTGTAAGTCTACCTTTACCAGAAATGTCACGTAATGCTTTATTTAATTTATTACTTAATGAATCAAAAGCCATAATTATCTCAACCTTTCCCTACTATAATACCATAAAACAAATAAAAACAGGCGCATTTTTTGCACCTGTTGTTTGTATACCAATTTATTGTTTTGATTCTGTTAACTCCACATTGGCATTCACTTGTTTTCCATCACGAATAATAGTTACTTCTACAACATCACCAACATTGTGATTACGGATGATTTTCTTTAATTCATTAAATGTATTCACTTCTTGACCATCAATGAATATAATACGATCATACGCTTGTAATCCCGCTTTTTCAGCACCAGAACCTTCTACTGTATCAGATATATATAAGCCTGCAGGAAGTTCGGCAGTTGCTTGTGTTACTTCTGATAAATAAACTCCCATTGATGCACGGTTTGACACGTAGCCATCATTAATTAATTGTTCAGCTACTGTTTTAACATCATTTACAGGAATTGCGAATCCTAAACCTTCAATATCACTACCACTTGATTTGGCATTAACGATACCAATAAGTTCACCACGGCTATTAAATAATCCACCACCAGAATTTCCAGGATTTACGGCAGCATTTGTTTGTAGCAATGTCATCGTTTCATTATCAATTGTAATTTCGCGATCAAGTGCACTTATAATACCATCTGTTGCAGAGCCACCTAGTCTTCCTAATGGATTACCAATTGCGACAACTGTATCACCTACTGAAATTCCATCTGAATTCCCCAATACAGCCATTGTTAAGTTGGTAGCTTCTATTTTAATTACAGCTAAATCAGTTGCAGCATCCTTACCGATAAGTGTTGCTGGATAAGATGTTCCATCCGATAAAGTAACATTGATTGTACTTGCGTTATCAATGACATGATTATTAGTAACAATATAACCATCACTAGTAATAATTACTCCTGATCCTGCTCCTTCTGATACATATTCTTGTAATAAGAAATTGTTTGAAACTGTTTCAGTTCGTATTTCTACAACACTTGGTTGAGCTTTTTGAATAATATCTTGTAGGCTTAAATTATCTGATGAAAGTGCTGTATTATTTAAGCTTGAGTTTGTATTTGTATTTTGTACAATTACACTTTGAGGATACATTTGAAGAGCTAAATATCCGCCACCAAAGCCAAACGTACCACCTACAAGTGCTGCAGCAAGCATGATGCCTGCAATTCTTTTCTTACCAGATTTTGGTTCTTGTTTTGGTGGTGTTGGTGTTGTAGGTTCTACATTCACCGTTTCAGTTTTTGGTTCATCTATTTTTTCTTCACTTGGATTTGGATTTTCTTCTTTATTCCAAATCTCATTGATTAGTTTATCATTCTTTGATTCAAACATATGGGCTTAACCCTCCTTCGCTTAATAATATACTAAACCATTGTGAAAACAAAATGATTTGAACTTGAATTTTATGTGAACTTCAATCATTTAATCACTTTTAACATTTCAACTAAATCTTCTGTGACCATCTGAAATTTTGATTTTTCAATCAATATATTTTTACCCGTTATGATGTAAGATGGAAATACTCTGCAATCCCCATCAAAATAAGCGTTTTTTCGTAGTTTATATGTTGAACCATTCGGTATAATTATTTGTCCACGTTGGTTCTTCTTAATCATATTATAAGCTTTTCTAGCTACATCTCCCATTAACATAATAACTTCACAATTAGGAAAAAGTGCTAATTCTTTTTCTAGATAAGCTAGACTATCTACTATTTTTTCCTTTTCAATTTCAGTTGTTTCTTTTGGAGTTTTGACTGCATTTGTGATATATATTCCTTTGTTCAATAATTCCTTGGTTGAATTAACTTTTAAACCAGCATGTTCAAACAATGTAAGAATAGTTTTTGAATATTCACTATTAGTTCCAACATAAAAATCATCATTTTCATTATTTGGTACAATCTCATTAATCAGTATTACTTTTATTTTGCTGGGCTTTACATCCACATCATTGAAAAACATTTCTTTATTATCTGTAGACTCTAATTGCTTTTTTATATTCATTCTCTCACCTCAAATAAACTATACCACGGCTATTATGACAAGGTATGTCAAATTAAAACAAGAGTTTCCTCTTGTCTTAGATTTTTACAGTATTTTGTTTTATTAATTCATTTTTCATATTGAATAACTTTTCAGAATAATCTACATAATAACGATGTGGATAACGTTGACGTTTTACTTCATCCCAAAGCGTATCCATTTGTTGTTCACAATACTTTCTAACTTCTTCAGTTGTTGGACAATCATAAACACATTCACCATTCACAAATATTGGAACTTGTAATTCAATATAATGATAGTTTGAAATACGTTTTTGTTTCCATGGAGCAGTAGGATCAAATAGAAGATATTCATCTTTATTAATTACTTCTTCTTTTAGTGCTAAAATATCTGCAATTGCCTCATTTGTTTCATTATCAAAGAAACGAATTACTTTCTTAAATCCTGGGTTTGTCAATTTTTCAATATTCCCACTAATTTTAATTTTTGGTGTAATTTCACCATTTTTTTCACTGGCAACAACTTTATATACTCCACCAATAACTGGTGTGCTTTTTGCTGTTATCAGATTTTCACCTACACCAAAGGTGTCAATTTTTGCATCCTGTAAAATAAGATCATCAATAATAAATTCATCTAATGAATTTGACACAATAATTTTGCAATCTTCTAAGCCCTCAGCATCTAACATCTTGCGTGCTTTCTTTGATAAGTATGCTAAATCTCCTGAGTCAATACGAATTCCTTTTA
>NZ_JAVXGL010000033.1:0-22920 GCF_036657415.1 Anaerorhabdus sp.
AACTAAAATAATATTATAAATGTTTATTATGTGTAAGGTGTTATGGACTGTTTGCACCATGTAGAATTCATACTAAAGTATATAAGAAGAAAAGTATATAAAAAGCAGATGATTGTTTCATTCTGCTTAACTAAAATATTTTTGTGAAAAACGGTTGATTATAAAACTTAATTCTATGTTGATAATTATTTGTTTTTTTGTGCAAATGCTATTCGCTTTTGAAAACACCGGTTAGATTTATTTGCTCAAGAATATTGTTCATGACATCAACTACTATGGAATTACCACACTGTTTATACATCTGCGTGTCTGAAACTACTTGTTTAAAATGATCTCCATACCCCATTAATCTAAGACATTCTCGAGGTGTTAAACGACGCAGTCGTTGGTTGATTGTGATGTAATTATCTACGCCAGCTCTATGCATCTTATGCATTGTTGCTAGAAGTGGACGAGCGATTTTTAAATCAGTTTTAGGAGACATTTTGTATTCTTTTGTTCCTTCACTCATGACATGTTTTGTGACTTTATCAGAAAGAAAATATTTTTTGTCGACAATACCTGGCTCATGCTTAATGTTTGAATAATCAAAACAGCCTTCTCTGCAATTTTCAATTAAAAAATCTTGCAGTGTATAATTCAATATTTTTGCTGTTGGAAAGCTAAATTTTTTGAAAAAATTCTTGTTTCTAAAACCGACCACAAATAATCGGTTTCTATTTTGAGGGATTCCAAAATCTTTTGAATTCAGTACTTGATAACTGTAATGATATCCTAAATCATCGAATATTTTTTGCATGACTTTCCAAGTTTTTTTATCGTCGTGATTTAATAATCCTTGAACATTTTCGTAAATAAAAACTTTAGGTTTGATTTCACTGATTAATCTAGCAAAATCATAAAAAAGTGTGCCTCTAGCATCTTCTAATCCCTTTTGATACCCCATCGAAGAAAAAGATTGACATGGACTACCTCCAACAAACAAATCAACTTTATTTGTAAATTTAGTTCCGTCTATTAATTTTACATCATAAAAAAAGCGGTTTGGAAGTATATTGTAATTAGCTTTATAGGACAACTCTACATAATTGCTTTTCTTACAACATTTATATAAGCTCTGTGCATAACTAAACTGTTCTTGAATTTTTTTCAATGATTTTATTTTTTTGAGTTCTAAATTGTAATCGATATCTTCTAAAACTATATCTCCATTATCGCACGCAAAAACTATTTCATGTGATATATTACTTCGTGCTAAAGCGTATTCAACCGAACCAATACCGCTGAAAACGGTTGCTAATTTTATTTTTCTATTTTTCATCAAATACTCCTGTCTCAATTATTGACTTAATTAAATGCTCTAATACATTAACAACGATAGAATTACCACACTGACGATACATATGTTGATCGGAGATAACTATTTTAAAATCGTCACTAAATCCCATAAGTCTTAAACATTCTCTAGGGGTTAGTTTTCTAGCATATCCTTTTTTTTGGTCGAAGACACCGAGGTGCTTATCGGTGCCTAATTTGTTTTTTAATTCTTTTGTTGCTTCTTCAAATCTCATTTCGCCGCACCAATTAAATTGCTGATTTGCGGCTTGAGTACGGCAAATTACAGAGTTTATACTAACTCTTTTTTTTAGATTTTTTTCATTGGTTATCCATTTGAACCCTTTTTCACCATGGTAATATTTTTTATCGATATTGCTTTCTAAAAAATCAGAAACTGATTTATCTAAAATTACTTTTCTAGGGAACGAAAATTCTTTTTTTAAATTCAAATCATTTCTAAAACCAACAACAAAAACTCTCTTGCGATCTTGTGGAATTCCATAGTCTCGTGAATTTAAAGCTTTCATTTTCCAATTATAGCCCAAGTCGTCAAAAATTTCACAGATTTTTGACCATGTAAAACCTTTGTCGTGGCTGAGAATGCCAGGAACGTTTTCATAAATGAATACTTTTGGTTTTGATTCTTTAATGAGTCTTGCGTAATCGTAAAAAAGAGTGCCTCGAGCATCTTCTAATCCTAAACGTTTACCACTTATTGAAAAGGATTGACAGGGGCTTCCTCCAACATAAATATCTAGTTTATTTCTGTAATTTTCAAAATTAACGAAGCGAATATCTTGAAAAAAATTCTCTTCGTTAATTGGATAATTTGCTAAAAAACTTTCCTCAACTAAATTATTCTTTTTTAACTTATTGTATAGATGGTCAATATATTTTTTTTGCTCGCTTTGACTTTTATTTTTAATGAAGCTATGAATTTCATCGAAGGTATAAGGTAATTCTCTCTCACCGTTATCACAGGCAAAAACTAATTCATGATCTATGTTTAGCTTTTTTAATGCTTGTTCAAATGCTCCAATTCCACTAAAAACAGTTGCAACTTTTATTTTCATTATTCTCACCTCAATTATAATAACACAATATCCGGCGAAAATCCGGCATTAATTAAGAAATAAAATTATTCTTTTTGAAAATACTTCTGATATAATTAATTTAAAGAGGTGATATCATGGAAACGTTGAAAAATATCAGTAAAAATGAAATAACAAATATAATAAAATTCATTAATAAACATTTGGAGATAAAATTTGATGATGATGTAGATATGATTATTAAGGATTTGAGGGATGCGGACTTAATAAGTCAAAATAAAAGTTTGGGGAGAAGCGGAAAAACCTCACATATAGCTATAACTACTAAATCTATGGATTTCTTTAAAAATTATATAGAATTCAGTCATGGTGTGTGGGTGGAGCTTGAGACGAGAGTAATACCTAAAATCATTTCGAATCATAGTACTACATATTCTTTTGAAGAGACATCAATTTCTGTTGCTAGAGATTTCCCAAAAGATCAACTTAAAGTCGGTAAACATAAGACAGACGGTAATAAATTCATCAAATTACGTGAAAAAATATTTTTAGGCGATGTGATTGTTTTTGTTCACTGGAAAGAGAAATTTTATGTTTTAGCGTTTAAAAAGGATTACTGGAAGCGTAATATAGAGATTTCAAGAGGGATATATTATGGGTATAATCCTAATGCTGAAACAGTGGAAGAGCTTATTGAGGAAGAAATGTATGTTGTACAATTACTTGATTCATCAAATGCTATTTTATCAAAAGAAGAACTTGCTGAACGTGATAATAGAATTCCTGAAATTCTTATTGAAAATGGAAGATCTACTTATAAAAGGGATGCACAAATTGGCAAGACATACGCAGAAAATGAAGGTTACACTTGTGAATGTGACAATTCTCATAAAACATTTATATCAAGAGCAACAGGAAAAAACTATGTAGAAATACATCATCTTATTCCAATGAAATTTCAGAAGAATAATCCTAAGTATAATTTGGATAGAAGTAAGAATTTAGTATGCCTTTGCCCGGTTTGTCATCGACAGATCCATTGTGGAACTGTTGATGAAAAGATTGAAATAATGAAGCGTATTTATAGTTCTAAGGAAGAACAAATTAATGAACTTTTTGAAGAATTTGGAATAAAACATTATAAGGAATTAATTTAGTAAAGTAGAGCAAATAAAAGTTATTAAGTATTTATTTCTTAATAATTTTTTTATTTGTTGCTATAATAGTGGTAATAGTATTTGGAGAGATATAATGAGAAAATCAGGGATATTAATGCCGGTATCGTCATTGCCTTCTAATCATGGTATTGGAGATTTTGGGGAAAATGCATATGAGTTTGTGAGACTCATCAAGAAAAGTGGATTTAAGATTTGGCAAATCCTACCTTTAAATGCACTTGGATATGGTAATTCACCCTATCAGCCATACTCATCTAAAGCAATGGATGAATTGTACATTAGTTTAGATTTATTGGTGAAAAATGGTTTATTAGAAGAGGTAGAAGTATTTCAAAAAGATTCAGATGTGGTTGACTATGATGCGGTTCGTGAATTCAAGAGAAAGTATTTGATACAAGCATTCCAAAAATTTGAGCGCAACCAAGAGTTTGAGGATTTTTCTAAATTGGAATGGGTACATCATTACGCAATGTTCATTACATTTAAGAAGTTGAATGGTATGAAGTGTTGGAATGAATGGTCAAGTGAATACAAAAATTATTTTAAAAATAAACTAGTTGAAGTAGATGAAGAATCAATCAACTATGAAATCTTTATTCAATTTATCTTACTCAAACAATGGAAAGCATTGAGGAGTTATGTAAATCAACTTGATATAGAAATTATGGGTGATATGCCATTCTATGTAGGTTTAGACAGTGATGATGTGTGGATACACCAAGAAGATTTCTTGTTAGATGAGAAGGGTGTGCCTGCTGTTGTAGCAGGAGTACCACCAGATTATTTCAGTGAAGATGGTCAACGCTGGGGTAATCCGATTTATAATTGGGAAAAGTTAGAAAAAGATGGGTTTGCGTTTTGGCTAGATCGGTTAGATTATTCGTCAAAGCTATTTGATGTAGTACGTATTGATCATTTCAGAGCTTTTGACACATACTGGCAAATTAAAGGTGAATGTCCAACAGCTCGTGAAGGTGAATGGTTAGAAGCCCCAGGTCATAAAGTATTTGAGACGATTTATAAAACATATCCAGATATTAAGATTGTTGCGGAAGATTTAGGAGAGATGCGTGAAGAAGTATATGAGTTGAGAGACGCATTTAATTTAAAAGGAATGCGTATTATACAATACTCATGGCATTTACCTAAAATGAAGAAAGATAGAAATAATCTAATTATCTATACAGGGACACATGATAACGAGCCGATTCGTTCTTGGTATAATAATTTGTCGAAAGAAGATAAATTATTAAGCCGTAAATATTTCAGAAGACATAACTTGAAACAGGCTATTATTGCAGATAGTTTTATACAGTATGCATTAGAATCAAATGCGGATATCGCAATCATATCAATGGTTGATATCTTAAATAAAAAAATAGATTGTCGACTAAATACACCGGGTACTGTGGGAAATCCAAATTGGCAATGGAGACTTAATGATTTTAGTGAATTCAAAAAGCGTGTTCATAAACTACAACGAATGATAAAAGAATCAAATAGATATAATAAAGCATGAAGAGTAAATTCTAATTGCTTTTTTAGCGTAAGAAGCGTTTAAATTAGATTGTAATTCAATGGAAAGGATAGTTATTAGTTTATAAATTAATGATAATGAGTGAAATGAAATTATACTGTTTTGGAACTGGGGCTGGAACTGAACCAATAAAAGAAAGAAAACATGTATCTTTTGCATTAGAAATAAATAATCAGTTTTATTGGTTTGATGCGGGAGAAGGTTGTTCGTATACAGCATCAATGATGGGAGTAGATTTGCTGAAGGTAAAAGCGATTTTTATTAGTCATTCACATATGGATCATGTGGGTGGACTTGGTAATTTATTGTGGAATATTCGTAAAAACACATTGATAGGAAAAGGTTTTCCTATTGCAGGCCAACTTGATGTGTACTATCCGAATCAAAGAAGTTGGGATGGTTTGATGATGATGCTACAAGAAACTGAGGGAGGATTCAAATTAGGATATAAAATGAATGCGTCACTCATTCAAGATGGAATTATCTATCAAGATGAAAATATAAAAGTTGAGGCAAATCATAATTATCATATGCAAAAAGAGGAGCCCTGGACATCTTATTCATTTAGAATAACAGCTGAAAATAAAGTAATAATTTACTCAGGAGATGTGGATTCTTATGATGATTTAATACCATTGTTAAGAGACGGTTGTGACATTTTAATGTGCGAAACGGGGCATTTTAACGCAAATGTTATCGTAGATATGGTTTTAGCGAATAAATATAGGGTGGATAAGATATATTATATTCACTGCGGCAATGACATTTTAGCCGATAAACAAAGGGTTTTAAGCAGTTTATCAAGCTATAATATGGAGATAAAGATTACAGAAGATAAGGAAATTATAGAAATAATTTGAAAAAAGGAAAGCGTTTTCACTTGACATAGAAAACGTTTTCTTATATGCTAGAAACATAAAAGGAGGGAAGAAATTAAATGAAAAAATTTCTTACATTAATTCTTTCAGGACTACTTATAACAAGCTTAGTTGGTTGTAGCAACAACGGTGGAACTACAGGTAATACTGAAGGTGAAAAAGGAGGAGAAACAGCAAACTTAGTTATTTATCAAAATAAGGCTGAGGTTACTACTCCATTACAAGCTTATGCAGACAAATGGGGAGCTGAAAACAACGCTAAAGTTACAGTAAAAACTTGTACAGGTGAATGTGACTATGGAGCTGGTATGAAAGCTGACATTAATGCTGGTGAAACTCCAGATATCTTCATTATTGAAGGTGAAAGTGGATATCAATTATATAAAGATATCATGGCACCTTTAACAGATGAAGCTTGGGTTCAAAACACAGACTATGCATTCGAAAAAGAAGGTACAGTTTATGGTTATCCAGTTGCAGTAGAAGGATGGGGCTTAGCATATAATAAAGATATCCTAGACAAAGCTGGAATTGATCCTGCTACATTAACTACTTATGATGCTTATAAAGCAGCATTTGAAAAGATTGACAGTATGAAAGATGAATTAGGTTTAACTGGAGTTGTTTCTATGACAGCAGCAGATGGTGCTTACTGGGTTACTGGTAACCATGACTTTGCAGCTTACTTATCTGCAGGTCTTGATCCATCTGATACAACAGTGATTGACCAAGTATTAGCAGGACAAGTTGATCCAGCTAGATTAACTGATTATGCAAACTGGGTTAAATTAATCTTCGATTATACAGATGAAAAAATGTTAACAGTTGGTAACACAAGTGAACAAATGATTGCCTTTGGTGCTGGTAAATATGCATTCTTACACCAAGGAAGCTGGGCTGAACAAAATATTAAAGAAGGCGGCGGAGAATTTGAAATGGGATTCGCACCTTATGCAAGTTTAGGTAATACACCTTCAGAAGGATTATTTATTGGTGCACCTTCTTACTACTGCATCAACAAAGATTCTAAAAACATTGATCTTGCTAAAAAATTCTTGAATGATCTTTCTAGCAGTGATGCTGGACAAGCATTAATTGTTAATGAAATTAACTTAGTTCCTGCATTCAAAAACAATGCTTATACTCCTGCTACACCACTTGCTTCATTCTTAGCTAAATGGGTTGCTGATGGAAAACCTGCATATTCATTCTCAAATCAATATTCTACACCTGATGGATTTAATATGAATACGCTTGGTCCTATCTATAACCAACTAGCATTAGGACAAATTGATCAAGCTCAATTTGAAAAATTATTTACTGAAGCAATTGGAACTTTAGCTAAATAATTCGACAGAAACAATTAAGCAGACAGATCAAACTGTCTGCTTTTATAAAATCAGAAAGGGGATTTAACGTGAAACGTAATAAAACAGGAATGTTGAAAAAGAAGAGAAAAGATAAAATCTTTTATACACTTTTTGCAACACCCGCAATTTTGGCTTTCTTGATTGTTATCGCTGTACCGTTTTGTCTAGGAGTGTATTACTCTTTCACAAACTGGACAGGGATTACTCAAAGTACATTGGATTTTGTAGGATTTAAAAACTATATTGATAGTGTTACAAACACAAGATTCCAATATTCAATCATGATTACAATAGTCTTTGGACTTTTGAATTTCGTAGTGGTTAATGTAATTTCGTTTAGTCTTGCGCTTTTAGTTTCATCTAAAGTAAAAGGACGTAATTTATACCGTACAGGATTCTTTGTGCCAAACTTAATTGGGGGTATCGTATTAGGTTATATTTGGCAATTCATCTTTAATAATGTATTTATTAGTTTTGGTGAGATGGCAAATATAAGCTTTTTAGCAAATAAATTCTTCTTGTCAGATCCTAAACTAGCAATCATTGCTTTAGTTATGACTTCTTCATGGCAATATGCAGGATACATTATGATGATTTACTATACAGCTTTACAAAACGTTCCAACAGAATTGATTGAGGCTAGTAAATTAGATGGTGCAAGTGCATGGCAAAGACTTAAGAAAATTACTATTCCAATGATTATGCCAGCATTCACAATTACCTTATTCTTGACGTTGACCAATTCATTTAAACAATATGATGTAATACTTTCATTAACAGGTGGTGGACCATCAACGATGTTTATGGGACAGGCAATTAAAGCAACGGAAGTTATTTCAATGAATATCTTTAATACAGCGTCTGTAGAAAATATGATGGCACAAGGACAAGCTAAAGCCGTATTATTCTTTATAGCACTCGTTGTCATATCATTAATTCAAACAAGTATAACAAGAAAGAAAGAGGTAGAATCATGATAAGCAAGAAAAAAATAGGTTTGTTGCTTCTAGAAATATTTGCAATTATCGTCTTTATTATCTTTATATCTCCATTATTTCTTGTAATTATGAATGCCGCAAAAAGTAATGGACAAATTATTCTGGATCCATTAGCGATTCCAGAAAATTGGGGTCTATTGTTTCAAAATGTTAAAGCCGTATTATCTGATCGTGCAGTTAATTATAGTAGTTCTTTTATTTCAAGTGTTGTCATCACGATTTGTTCGTTGGTTACAATCACAATTATATCTTCGATGTGTGCATGGTCAATCACTAGAAATAAATCTAAGTTTTCAACAATTGTTTACTTAATGTTCGTAGCAGCAATGGTTATACCTTTCCAAGTAATCATGTTTCCACTTGTTTCTTGGTTTAGAACATTAAGTCAAAATGTGACATTACCATTAATGGGATTTAACTTGTTACGTTCTTATCCAGGAATGATACTAGCTTACACAGGTTTTGGTATGGCAATGTCAGTTTTCATGTTATCTGGATTCATTAAAGGTATTCCAGTAACAATTGAACAAGCAGCTGAAATTGATGGTGCATCTAAATGGCAAGTATTTATTTATATTATTTTACCTATGTTAAAACCAATCATAGTAACAGTTGTAATTTTAAATGGTATTTGGATTTGGAATGACTTCTTGTTACCACTATTAATATTAGGTAAAGGAAATGCGATACAAACATTACCACTTGCAGTATCTAACTTTGCAGGGGCTTATACAAAACAATGGGATTTAATTTTAACATCAACATTACTTGCAATCATACCAGTATTAATTGTCTTCTTGTTTGGTCAAAAACATATTATTAAAGGTATGACTGATGGTGCAATCAAATCATAATAAAGCATGTTTTCAAGGTGACTATCCAGATCCATCAATTGTAAAAGTTGAAGCGTATTATTATGTTGTTTTCTCTTCAATGAAATATCGTCCAGCACTTCCAATGTTTCGTTCAAAGGATTTAATAGATTGGGAGTTTATGGGGTCTTGTTTACAAGAATTTGATCGAGATGTATGGGCACCTGAACTTGCAGTAATTAATAATAAATTATGTATCTATTTCTATGCAGAAAATGAGAATTGGGTAATCACATGTGAAGATATAAATAAGTTTTCATGGAGTGCCCCTCTTTCTCTGGATATTCAAGAGTACATAGATCCAGGTTTTTTAAGACATGAGAATAAAAATTATTTGTTTTTGGGTAAAGGGATGATGTGCGAATTAAGTGAAGATGGTCTTAAAAGAACATCACCACTTAGAAAAGTATTTCCAGATTTTGTTGTCGATAATGATGAAGATATTGAAGGGGACTTTATTGAAAGTCCAAAACTCATGGTGCATCAAGATATGATTTACTATACTGTTACAACAGGTGGAACTGCTGGGCCAGCAACAGGTCATCGTGTATTATCAGCACGAAGCAAAAGTGTTGAAGGTCCTTGGGAGTTTTCACCATATAATCCAATAATTGTTGCGAAAGATAGAAATGACGATTGGTATTGTCAAGGACATGCGACTATCTTTGATGCAGATGATGGCTGGTATAGTATTTATCATGCTTATCAAAAAGATGCATTCTTATGGGGCCGTCAATGTTTGATAGAAAAAATAGAATGGGATAACCATGGATGGTTCTATCGAACTCATCAATGTATTGCAGGAAAAGAAAAAACATTTGTACAACTTCAAAATGAATTTGTTTCCTTTAAAGAACAAGCAAAAGTGGAGACTATTGAAAATGGATTTAGATTATATGCAAAAGGAAATACAATGGGTAATTCTGAAAAATTATTATTTCCGCTTGCAAAGAATTCATTTGAGTTAGAGTGTGATTTATCAGTACTTAAAGATACAGTCGCAGGAATTACAATGTTTTATAATGAAGAACATTGTATTGGTATAGGTATAGAAACGAATAAGATTAAGATTATTCGCCATAATGAACTATTAAATGAAATTAGTTGTGATCAACTAGTACGCAAAATAAAAATAAGTGTTAAAGATTTTTATTGGAAATCCTATGTCAGTTATGATGGAGAAACCTTTGTGAAGATAAATAACGTTATTGATATATCAACATTTAATCATAATAGTTATGGTGGCTTCATGAGTCTTAGACCAGGATTTTTCTGTTATGGAAAACAAGGAGTAGAATTCAGCAATTTGAAATTAAGTTGGGGAGAGTAATATGGAGAGAATAATTCTAGATACAGATATTGGGAGCGATATTGATGATTCATTTGCGCTAACCTATTTGTTGAATAATGATGCATGTGAAATAGTAGGAATTTCAACATGTACAGGAGAAGCTAGGAAACGTGCGCAGTTATGCGATTACTTTACTAAGAAAGCGAAGAAAAATAAGATTGAAATTTGTGTGGGTAGTGATGATCCATTAAAATTAGCTAATAAACAAACAATTAATCACCAACCAGAATGTCCCCAAGCAGCGGTATTAACGAAGTATGATGTAGCATCAAAAGAATATCAAACTAATCCAGCTAAATTTCTTAGAGAGTATATCATGAATGTTGATGGCGATGTTACGGTAGTAGCTATTGGACCGCTCACTAACATTGCCCTTGCGATAACTGAATTTCCAGAAATTATATCAAAGTTAAAACGCCTTGTTTTAATGGGTGGGAAAATTGATACAAGTGAAAGTAAAAAAGGTTTAGTGGATTGGAATTTTATTTGTGATCCCCAAGCAGCTGAAATTGTTTTAAGTGCGCCTTTTAAAGAAGTGGTTATTTATCCATGTGATGTGACCTATTCATTAAACCATAGTAAAGCGTATATGCATGAAAATCTTAAGGGTAAATATAGTGATATCATCAAAGACATGGCAGATATTTGGTTTGAACGATTTAATGAATACAGCTATCATGATCCAATGGCAGCGATGTATGTATTTCATCCAGAAATGGTCAATGGTGAACGTGGAAAGTTAAGTGTGGATTTAAAAAAGTGTTCATCTGATTTAGGGATGACATCATGGCAAAGTAGAGAAAACGGCAATCATTTTATTGTGACTTCAATTAAGAAAGATGAATTCCTTGAGGAACTATATGCGACAATTAACCGATAGACTTGAAGATGCAATCTATGCAGGTGTTCTAGGTAAGACAATTGGAGTTTATCTAGGAAGACCTGTAGAGGGATGGTCATACAAAAGAATAAGGGATACATTTGATGAAGTAAAAAGTTATGTGCATAATCAAGTAGGTTCAAAAATAGTTGAAGTCGATGATGATTTGTCAGGAACATTTACATTTATAAATGTATTAAAAGAAATTGATGCGAGTGAATGTACTAGCAAAGACATTGGAGATTTTTGGCTTAATGAAATCATTGAACATAAAACAATATTTTGGTGGGGTGGTTATTATCGCTCTACTGAACATACAGCATATCTCAATCTAGTAAATGGAATTGATGCCCCAAAAAGTGGAGCAATCGAAACCAATGGCAAGGTTTGTGCTGAACAAATTGGTTCACAAATTTTTATAGATGGATGGGGCTTAATACATTTAGGACACCCTGAATCTGCAAAGAAAAACGCAATTGCTGCTGCCCAAGTTTCTCATGATGGAATTGCAGTCAAGATGGCAGCCTTTATCGCTATTTTAGAAGCGATTGTTTACGAAGAAAAAGATATCAAAAAAGCACTTAAAAAAGCATGTGTGATTCTCGATGAAACAGATGTTACAAATTATGTCGATGAAATGATAGATGTGTGTTCAAAGAATACATCATGGCGTGAAGTTAGAGATTATATAGAGACAACACACAGCTATGAAAGATACAAAGGAAATTGTCCAATAGTTACAAACTTTCTGGCAATACTTATGTCATTATTGATGAATGATAATGATTTTTTAAATGCGATTAGTATTGCGACATCATGTGGTTGGGACACGGATTGTAATGCTGGAAATGTGGGTTGCATTGAAGGTATTCGTTTAGGACTTGAAGGAATTTATAAATATGATTATTTGAAAAATGAATTCAATGAAAAAGTATATGTTGTTAATGCAGAGTCAGCTGAAGTAAATCAAGATGTTACATCGATTACATGTAATTTATTAAATATAAGAAATAAAATTTATCATGATTGTAAGGAATATGATAAAAAATATAGCTTTGATTTTTATGGTAGTACTAACGGATTTTATAGTGAAGATTCATGCTGTTTTGGCTCATACATGGAAGTTAAACAAAAAGGACTTTATGTTGAACTAGCAGAGAATGGAAGTATTAAAAGAGATATTTATTATTACGATAAAAACCAAGAATCGAGTGGGTATGAATTAGTGCAATCACCTCCTATTTTTCCTGGGCAATGGTTAGAAACAAAGTTGATTCTAAATGAGAAAATACATGGAAAATTCTTTGTGGAAATTGTGAACGGTGAAGAGAAAATTGAAAGAATTAAATCAGAGTCACTACTTTTTGAAAATGATGTAACAACAAGATGGAGAATCCCTAGCAACAAAGGATATCCAATTATCAGTGTTGGACTTGAATTTGAAAATAAAGTGCAAGAGACAATCATTGTAGATTATGTTACTTATTATGGTAATCCCAATGTCAAATACGAAACAACATTTGAAATGAGTCCTAATTATCTTACAGGACATGCGGCACCAACATGGTATAAAGCATTTACAACAACTACGAATGAAAGTGCAGTAGATCATTTATCAACATTCTGTGTTTCATCAACAAAAGAGAATGGTTTGTTATATATAGGAAATCGTGAATGGAAAGATTATTCATGTATTAGCACATTGATACCAGTGAGAAGTAAATCTAGTGGAATAATATTCAGAATGCAGGGATTAAGAAAATATTATGCATTTATTCTTGAAGAAAACCAAGCAAAAATTATTAAAGTTTTAAATAAAAAAACCGAAGTGCTCGTAGCTAAAGAATTCATCTTTGATGAATATGATGAAATATTAACATGTGTACAAGTTGTAGGTAATTTAATAAATGTTAGTTATAACAATCAAGAGTTATGGTGTCATGATGATGATCTTGAAAGTGGTGGATGTGGATTTGTAGTAAGTGTAGGAACAATGATGGTTAAAGGATTAGAAATCGTAGGTGAATAGATATGGCAAAATATTTAATTGTAAATGCAGATGATTTTGGAATGTGTCATGCAGCAAATGAGGCAATCAATGATTTAGTTAAACATGGGTGTATACAATCAACAACAATGATAATGAATGCACCTTGGATACTTGAAGCAATTCAAATGGCTAAGAACTTTGAGAATTGTAGTGTAGGTGTACACATCACACATACATCGGAATGGGATACATATCGTTGGCGTGCGTTGACGAATAATAATCGTCTAAAGGATGATCAAGGATATTTTTATCATTTTACAAAGGATTGTCTTAAGACTGCACAAGTGAGTGATTTAGTTATGGAAGCTGAAGCACAAATACAATATGCAAAGCAATTGGGTGTAACCATTAGTCATATCGACAATCACATGAAAACATTTATAGATGCACCAAAAGCTTACTTGGATTTAGCGATTGCACACCATGTTGGTTGTCGTTTTTCAAGAAATGATTATTCAAAGGATTTAGTTGAATATGCAGATAAAAATCAAATTCCAGTTACAGATTATTTGAATCCGAATAGTGCTAAATTTCCAAATGATCGTGAATCGATTGAATCAATGAAGGAAAGCTATCGAAAGATGTTAGAAAATTTGCCAGAAGGTATTACTGAATTCTTCACACATCCGGCAATGGAAAGTGATGAATTAAAAGCAATAGCACCTGATTGGAAAGTGCGTGTTGCGGATTATGAATTCTTCAAAAGTGAAGAATTCAAAGAAATATGTAAGAAAGAAAATATTCAAGTAATTAGTTACTGGGATAAAGAAATTATGCATGACTACGCAACATTGAGGATTGTATAACTATGAAACGATTACAATACGATGTTAGAAAAATAAGTGACAATATCCACAAAGAAGAAACGGAAAAAGTAGAAATAGAAAATATGCGTCCAGGAGAATTATTATCACGACTTGAACAATTTCCAGTTGCCTATTTTCCACTTGGAACAATTGAATGGCATGGAAGACAAAATCCTCTTGGTTGTGACACTATCAAAGCAAGGGAATTATGTAAATCAGTTGCCCAAAAAATTGGTGGCGTAGTTATGCCTTCGGTGTATTATGCAGCGGATAAAGATTTTGAATCACAAGAAGGCACAGGATACGGAATGGATGGAATTAGTGGCATGGTTCTACCTGGTAGCTTTTATCAAATTGATTTAGAATTACTGAAAAAATATTTAATTAATGGTTGTGCAAATTGTTTTAATAGAGGATTTGAAATGGTTGTCCTCATCAGTGGACATAATCCGCCAATACAAGAAGAAGTAATGAAAGAAGTATCTGAATATTTTAAAAATAAAAATAAAAAAGTAATTTACTCAATGGAGTGTAATTGCGTGATGGATGAGTCAAATCGAATGTGTGATCATGCCGGTGGTTATGAAACTTCTATGATGCTTCACTATAATGAAGAATTGGTAAATATGAAAGCAAATGAAGGATATGAACAAGAACTTTTAGGAATAGGAACTAGCTATCCCCTTGAAACAAGTTCAAAAGAAATTGGTCAAAAACAGGCAATTTTACAAATAGCGGGCATGTCGATGTGGGTCATCGATGAATATAAAAGGAGAGCGAACAATGGCTAAAGATACAAGAAAAGAAATAGCGAATCAAAGTATTTATCAAGTTTTTGTGAGAAATCATAGTGAAGAAGGAACTTTTAAAAAGGTACAAGACGATTTACCGCGAATTAAAGCAATGGGATTTGATACGGTATATTTAATGCCAATCAATCCAATCGGTGTTAAATGTCGAAAGGGTACACTAGGTTCTCCTTATGCAATATCAGACTATCGTGCGATAAATCCAGAGTTTGGGACACTTGAAGATTTTAAAGAATTGATAGAGGAAACACATAAGCTAGATATGAAAGTCATGGTTGATATTGTATTAAACCATACATCTCCAGACAATGTGTACGTTGATAAACATCCAGAATACTATTATCGTACGGAAAAAGGAACGCTAGGTAATCGAGTAGGAGATTGGACAGATATTGTTGACTTAGATTACTCAAATCAAGGATTACGCGAAGAGTTGTGGGATATGTTAACGTATTGGGCAAAACTTGGCATTGATGGTTATCGTGCTGATGTAGCGTCAATTGTACCTGTTGATTTTTGGTTAGAAGCTAGAAGAAGAGTAGCTAATATCAATCCAAATTTTATTTGGTTAGCAGAAAGTGTCCACGCCCATTTCATTAATATGATTCGTAATGGTGGTTGGGGAATCGCAAATGACTATGAAATCTTTGAAGCCTTTGATATTTGTTATGACTATGATGTTTTTGAAATTACACAAGAAGTATTTAAACGTAATTATCCATTGGATGCATTTAAAAAAACATATGTTCTTCAACAATCAATTTATCCAAAGGATGCTTTAAAACTAAGACATCTAGAAAATCATGATCAACCACGTATTGCTAACTTAGTTCAAAATAAAACAGAAGTTGAAAACTGGATAGCTTACTCATTCTTTGCGAAAGGTGTTGCCTTTGTTTATGCTGGACAAGAGTTTGGAGCTACAAAACATCCTTCACTTTTCGATAAAGATGTTATATCGCTTGTCGATAATGGTGTGAACCACAGTGATTTAATAAAGAAACTAAATGAAATTAAACATGAAGAAATTATGATTAATCATGATAAATATATTCTTCATGAAAATAAAGAAGATATCTTAATGATTGAATATTATGCTGGTGATAAAAAGATGCTAGGAATATTTAATGTAAGAGGCTATAAGGGAAAAGTTAAAACAGATTTTGAAGATGGTGAATACATCAACAAAATAAGCGGTGAAAAAATACAGGTTGAAAATAATGAAATAGAAGTAACAGTAAAACCAATAATTATAGAAAAATAAACTAGGAGAATACTAATGAGAAAAGCAGGATTGTTGTTGGCAATTTCGTCACTGCCATCAAAATATGGGGTGGGCGATTTTGGAGGAAAAGCGTTTGAATTTATTGATTTTATATCAGACATAGGTATTAAGATATGGCAAATACTTCCATTAAACCCCTTGGGATATGGCAACTCTCCTTATCAACCATATTCTTCAAAAGCACTAGATGAATTGTATATTGATCTAGATGAATTTGTGGAGTGTGGATGGATACAATGTGATGATTTACCTGATTTTAAAACTAGCAGTGTAGATTATCAAAGAGCACGTGAATATAAAGTAAAAAAGATTAAAGAAGCCTTTTATCATTTTGAGAAAACTCCAGATTATCTTGCCTTTATTCAAGAAGATTGGGTATACGATTATGCAGTTTTTATTAGCTTAAAAAAACAAAATGAGATGCGTCCATGGTATGAATGGTCAAAAGAAGAAAGTGCTTGGATATATGATAAACAATATGATATTTCTCACTTAGAACAAGAGATTGAATTAGAAATGTTTATTCAATATATGCTTCTTAAACAATGGAAAAAGTTATGTGCTTATGCAAAAAGTAAGGGCATCAAAATTATGGGAGACATACCATTCTATGTTGGACGTGATAGTTTGGATGTTTGGAGTAATCAAAATTGCTTCTTACTAGATGAGGATTATGTACCAACTTTTGTAGCGGGAGTTCCACCAGATTATTTCAGTGTTACAGGACAACGATGGGGTAATCCGATTTATGATTGGGATTATTTAATAGGAACTGATTTTAACTTCTGGGTTGATCGTATGGAGTATGCTTCAAAACTTTATGATATCGTTCGTATTGATCATTTTAGAGCGTTTGAAACCTATTGGAAAATACCGGCCTCTTGTGAAACGGCAATGGAAGGTGAGTGGATTGAAGCACCAGGGAAACTGTTCTTTGACTACTTGCTTAAGAAACATCCAGATATGCAAATTATTGCCGAAGATTTAGGATTACCACGTAAGGAAGTTTATGAGCTAAGAGATCATTTTAATTTTAAAGGAATGAAAATTGTACAATTCACATTTGATCCAAATGAAACAAATAATAATTTTGAAGATCGAGTGAATATGATTATTTATACTGGAACGCATGATAATCAAACAATTAAAGGATGGTTTGATAGTTTAGAAAAAGATGTTCAAATTGAAGTACAACGATTATTAAAAATAGAGGGATATGAAGCGAAGAATATTGTCGATGATTTCTGTTGTTTTACCTTGTCGAGCATTGCAGAAATTGCGATACTTCCAATGCAAGATGTATTAGGTTTGGATGATTATGCAAGAATGAATACACCAGGTACAATTGGTTCACCAAACTGGGAATGGAAGTTACAGGATTTTAATGAATTATTTATGCAACGTGAAAAGTTGCGTGGTTGGATTAAAACAACAAATCGGTAGAGGGAAACTATGAATATTGATAGAACATTGGTAAAACAAGCGGGCTTTTACTTTATTAGTTTTATAGGGTTAGGATTACCAGGTTCTTATATGCAAACATATCTGCAAAGTCTTGGCTATAGTGTAGTACAAAGAGGTATTGTTATTTCTTGTTCAGCTCTGTGTACCATTGCCTTTCAATTCTTTGCAGGTTACTTGTGTGATAAGTTTAGCACAAATAAAAAGGTGTATAATGCATTGATTCTTATCACAATAGTCTGTGTTTTTATCTTGTATCAAATTGAAAATTCGAGTTTTCTTTTATGCGTGTTATTTGCATCATTAATATCGGGTATTGTACGAACAGCGAATGCAATACAGGATGCATGGACATTAGAAGTCAATGAGGGTATGCGTAGTAATTATGGTGCGATTAGAGCATTTGGGGCAATAGGTTGGATGATAGGAAGTCCACTCGGTGCATTTATAATTCAAAATTATGGATATAAAAATTTAGGGTGGGTATTTACAGTGCTTGCCCTTATGAATTTTGCGTATACTTTTTTTATTCAAGATGCACAGAAAGCTAAAAAAAGTACACCAACAAGTATTAAAGATATTGGTGAACTTTTTCAATCCAAAGATTATTTACGCATTGTATGCATTCTATTTTTGATTAACCTGATTGCCTCAGCAGATACATATACTACTGTTGAAAAAATGATGATGCTTGGTGCTTCAGAAGTCACAATAGGATTGCGGTGGAGTATTCAAGCAATGGTTGAATTGCCCTTGTTTTTTGCAGGAGCTTATTTATTAAGAAAGTTCGTTGATATCAATTTATTACTGTTTGGTATATCAATGTATATATTACGATTTATTGGTTATTCACTTGCGCAAACAACAAATACAATGATATTGGTTACTTGTTTACAATGTGTTACATTTCCACTTATTATGATTTCAAGTAAAGTATTAATTGCAAAGAGTACCCCTACGACAATGAAGAGTTCTGGACAAACAATTGCGGTAGCGATAGCAGAAGGAATTCCTATGTTGATTACACCATTATTATCGAGCGTATTAATATCAATTTCTTCAGTAGATAGTACGTTATTTATCTTTGCACTGATTGGAATATTGCCATTTATCTTAGGTTTAATGACAAGAAAACAAATGATGAAAAAATAGAGATGAATTAATTCATCTCTATTTTAGTTTCCAGATATCTTGGTTGTAATCATTGATTGTACGATCAGATGAGAAGAATCCAGCTTTGGCTATATTTACCAACATTTTTTTCTTCCAGTTTTCTTGATCTTCATAATCAAGGATAGCTAAATCTTTAACGCGTATATAGTCTTCTAAGTCGAGTAGTGTCATGAACCAATCTTTATTCACTAATTCATTAAACAATGCTGTAAGAGCTTCTAAATCGCCAATATGAGCAAGTTCATCACCGATGATAAAATCTACAACACGTTTAATTTTTGGATTGGTATCATAGTAAGCCTTACTGCAATAGTCATGGTGTGCATAATGCTCAATGACTTGTTCAGAACTTTGACCAAATGTATAAATATTATCAGGCCCTACAAGTTCCGCAATCTCTACATTAGCACCATCATTTGTTCCAAGAGTAATAGCACCATTCAACATGAACTTCATGTTGCCAGTACCACTTGCTTCTTTAGAAGCCAATGAAATTTGTTCAGAGATATCACAAGCGGGAATTAGTTTTTCGGCATAGGTGACATTATAGTTTTCCACCATAATTACTTTCATATAAGGTGATACTTCTGGATCATTATTGATAAGTTCTTGTAGGCATAACAATAAATGAATAATATTCTTAGCAGTGATATATGCTGGTGCAGCTTTTGCCCCAAAAATGAATGTGATTGGGCGTTTAGGTAAAATACCATTCTTTATATCTAAGTATTTATTAATAATATAAAGAGCATTCATTTGTTGTCTTTTATATTCATGAAGTCTTTTGATTTGAATGCAGAAGATAGATTCTGGATTAATATCAACATGTTCAAGTTTCTTAATTTCAGCTGCAAGTTGTACTTTCTTATCTTTTTTAATAGCGTATAAATTATCGAGAACAACAGCATTGTCTTTATACAGTAATAATTTTTCTAATTCATCCGCATTCTTCTTCCAACTATCACCAATAAGTTGAGTAATGAAACCAGAAAGTTCATGGTTAGCATGCATCAACCATCTTCTAAAAGTAATACCATTCGTTTTGTTATTAAATTTAGATGGATAAATTTCATAGAAAGGTTTTAGTTCGGAAGTCTTTAAAATATCTGTGTGTATAGCTGCAACACCATTGATTGAAAATGAAGTATGCATATCAATTCTTGCCATATGAACAAGATTAGAATGATCAATAATTTGTAGATTTTCATTATGATATTTTTCATATACCAATGTATCTAAAGCTTCAATAATTGGAACTAGATGGGGAACTACTTGTTGCAAATAACGAAGTGGCCATTTTTCTAGAGCTTCAGCTAAAATTGTATGATTTGTATATGCACAAATATTACTTGTAATCACAATTGCTTCACGCATATGAATACCTTCCATCATTAAACGAGAAATAAGCTC
The DNA here is from genome assembly GCF_036657415.1 of Anaerorhabdus sp. Lineage (NCBI taxonomy): Bacteria > Bacillati > Bacillota > Erysipelotrichia > Erysipelotrichales > Erysipelotrichaceae > Anaerorhabdus > Anaerorhabdus sp. Next base: position 20,449 of record NZ_JAVXGL010000033.1, read on the forward strand.
AGGGATAACTAAGGTTGGATGCGTATCATTGATTTGAATAACAATGTGCTTATCTAATTCATGAAGAGATATGCCTTTGTTTTTAGCTTCTTCAAGAATGTATTGAACACCGTTGGATACCATAAAATATTGTTGATAAATACGCAGTAAATGACCTTGTTCATCACTATCATCGGGATATAAGAATAGGGTTAGATTCTTTGCGATATTTGTTTTATCAAAATGGATACCTTCTTTTACAATTGATTCATCGATAGTTTCAACATCAAATAAATGAAGTTTATTGATGCCATTTTCATAGCCAATAATATCAATATCATAAAGTGTTGATTGTAATGAGAAATTTTTGTAGTTAACGGTATATGTATGGTTTGTTTTAGTTAACCATGAGTTTGTGTCAATCCAAGTATTTTTAGTTTCGGTTTGTTTATGTTTTTCAAACACTTGTTTAAAAAGTCCAAAATGATAGTTAAGTCCAATTCCATCACCCGATAAACCAAGTGTTGCGATGGAATCAAGAAAACAAGATGCAAGTCTACCTAGACCACCGTTTCCTAAAGATGGTTCTGGTTCAATGTTTTCAATATCATTTAAGTTTTTACCATTGTGAGCTAACAAACCACTAACTTCTTCATAAATTCCTAAGTTAATTAAATTGTTTGAAAGTAATTTACCAATTAAAAATTCAGCACTAATGTAGTAAAGTTTTCTGTCTGTTTTAATGGTTTTCTTTTCACTTGATAGTTCTTTTGTGATGGTTAGTAATGAAAAATAAAGTTCTTCATTTGTTGATTGTGCAATGCTTTTTCCTAAAGTGGATACTAGTTTATTTTCAATATTCATAACATACCTCGCGAAAAAAGAATACCACAGGAAAACGTTTTCCGCAAGTCTTAAATAAAAAGGTCTTTTCGACCTTAAAATATAACATCTTCATAAGTAATTACTTTGATTTCATAATCAAGAAGAACACTTCTTCCTTCTTCACCATCAAGTAATCTTTTTATTTCGGAAATAGCACTTCGTGAAGTTTCATAGAAGTCATTTTTACATGTCATCATTGACTTTCCAGCATACCCCATTAATGTAATGCCATCATACCCACAACAACGTCTAAAGATATTCATTTTGATTAATGCATTCACAGCACCTATAGCCATTAAATCAGAGGCACATACAACAGTATCACAATCATTGCCATAACGTAATGTTAAATCAAATGCTTTCTTTTCACTGAAATCAGCATACTGAACATTTAATTCAAAACCATATTCTTTTTGAAGTTTTTTGATTCCTTGTAGACGCATATCGGTAACATATCCGTTTTGCTTTCCAGCTAAGTAAAGTACTTTTTTGCAATAGTCTTTTTCAATGACTGCTTTAGCAACATCATATTGTCCGTTGATATGATCAACCATAATACTAGATGTTTTTGCGTTTATAATCGGTGCATCTACAAGTGCAACATAGAATAAGCCACTATCAATCAATCCATGAATTACAGTGTCTTCTTTATTTAAACCATAAACAACAATGGCAGTAATTCCTTGTGATATAAAATAACGTGTTAACTCTTCAGTATTTAATTCAATAAGTGATTGGCTAAAAATTGTAACAACCTCTAAGTCGTATTCTTTAGCTTGCGAAAAAGCACCTAGGAGATATTGCATATTAATTTCATCGATGGCTTGTTTAGCATCATTGATGTAGGTATATAATGCAACTTTCGCATGCTTTTTACTAGATAGAGCACTGGCGATAGAGTTAGGAATATAGTTCAACTCTTTCACGGCATCCATTACTTTTTTACGAGTTTCCTCGGATACGTAAGAATAGTTTTTTAATACTTTTGAAACTGTTCCAATAGAGACCCCCGCCTTTTTTGCAACATCAGAAATTGTAGCTACCATATTAATATTCTCCCTTACGTACTTTATTTTATCATTTTAGTTTATGCCATACAATAAACTATATATAAATATAGAACTTCAAAATAAGGAATGTCGATTGACATTCCTTAAATAGTTTATCGTATTGCTTGTTCAGTTTCGATATCGAATAAATGCATTGAATCACAGTCTAAGTATAAATCTACTTCATCACCAACGCGTGCTTTTGTATTTGGATCAACACGAGCAGTCATATTTGTGCTGTTGCATTCAAAGTATAAATAAACTTCAGCTCCAACTAATTCATATACTTGTACTTTAGCTTTAATAACATCTTTATATTTCTTTAATGAGTAATCAACATCGTGAAGATTTTCAGGACGAATTCCCATCATGACACGTTTGCCTACATAACCATTGTCTCTAAGTGATTGAGCACGGTGATCTTCAAGGTGAAGAATATTGTTATCGAATACTAAATAGATACCATCGAATTTTTCGATTACATCACAAACAACGAAATTCATTTGTGGAGAACCAATGAATCCTGCAACAAATAAGTTATTTGGGTGATCATATAAAT
>NZ_JAVXGL010000034.1:0-863 GCF_036657415.1 Anaerorhabdus sp.
TGCTCTCATTCAAAAAATTAATCTCAATTATATTAATCACTATATTAAGGAACTTAAAATTGGAACTCTTGGCTATCTTTATGTACTTGATTATAATGGTAATACATTATCACACTATTATGATGATCGTGTTCAATTGGCTCCAAAAAACGAAGACAGAGTTGATAATCTATTGAAATTAATTAATCAAATTAAAGATAACACACTAACTAGTGAAAGTGATTTCTTTGACTACAAAATACATGATCGATCCATTCACGCTTATTACGATACCATTCCTTCTACTGGATGGGTTGTAGTATCCGCAATTCCTTATACTGAAATATATGCGAAAAGTAGTCAGCTCTTATTTTATTTATTTACAACTGCTTGCGTTATCATCATTGTCTCACTTTCCATTGGTTTAATGGCAGTTAAACATATTATCAATCCTCTACAATACATTAGTGAACGTATAAAAAACATTGCATCTGGTGATTTCTCTCAACGTTGTGTTTATTCAGGAAAAGATGAATTTAAATCAGTATGCGAAAATGTAAACCAAATGACTGATAATTTGAGTCAAAGTTATCAGCGTCTTGAAGAATCCGCAAAAACCGATATATTAACTCTACTCCCTAACCGCAATGCAATTTATAGTGTTATGGATAACTTATTCAATACACAAGAAAATCAAGCGTGTATATTGCTGGATTTAGATGGTTTTAAAAATGTAAATGATTGTTTTGGACATGATCATGGTGATGATGTGTTAATTTCAGTCGCAAAAGTTCTACGAAGTGAAGTAAAAGAAAATGTTTATATCTCACGTCTCGGTGGAGATGAATTCTTGATATTTATAAGTAAGTACGAGTCTAAAGAAG
>NZ_JAVXGL010000034.1:873-22457 GCF_036657415.1 Anaerorhabdus sp.
GTGGAGGATCAAGTGTAGCAACATTTTTAATAAAGTCTAAAGAAGAAGTATTTAGTCTTGCAAATGCTATTTTGGAGAAAGTGAACAATATTTCAGTTGCACTTGATAAACCAATTTATATTTCTGCAAGTCTTGGTATAGCCTTCATCGATGATAAAGATGAAAATAAATCTCGACTCATCAAAAAAGCAGATCTTGCAATGTATTCTGTGAAATCCAAGTCAAAAAGTGGAGTAGAAGTTTACCAAGGAAATCCTTCAATATAAAAGAGAAATTTTATTTAAAATTTCTCTTTTTCTTTTAATTAGCTTTTAATTTTTTCTCATACATACTAACTTCCATTGGTCGATCAAACAAGAATCCTTGTACAACGTGACATTCAAGAAGTTTTAATAAATCAAGTTGTTTATCTGTTTCAACACCTTCAACAACTAATGACATATTCAAATCTTTCGATAACAAGATAATACTTTTCAATACTTGCCCAGCTCTTATATTTGTTTCGGCATCTGACAAGAACCCTCTATCTACTTTTAATACATCAGCATAAATATCCTTCAATAAATTGAGTGATGAATATCCATTACCAAAATCATCAATACATATAAGGAACCCATAATCTCGCAATTGTCTAATTGTGTCTGTCAATCGCACTATATCATCGTGAATGATAGTTTCTAGCAATTCCAACTCAATTAGTCGTGGAGGAATATTATATTTTTCAACAGTTGATTTTAATTTTTTAACATAATCATTACCATAAATTAATGGCTTTGATTGATTTACTGAAATTGGTAAAGGATTAATACCTTCATCTAACCATCGTCTTTGCAATTGACATACTTCATCTAATACAAATAAATCTACATTCACAATGAATCCATTCTTTTCAAATACTGGAATAAATTCAGAAGGAAGCATCATCTTACCATTTTTAAACCAACGTACTAATGCTTCTGCACCTTCCATTTTACCAGAATCAATATTGTATTTAGGTTGTAGAAAAACTCTAAATTCACCGTTTTTTAGTGCAGCACCCATAACATCTTCGATGTCCTTATCACGGATAGCTTTCTCACGCATATCTTCGCGATAGAAACTAAATTTTCTTTCATTTGGTAGTTGTTTTGAATAGTTATGTGCCATTGTCGCTCTATCCACAATCTTATCAATATCAGATTCATTTGCAGGAATGTGATATATACCCGTTGTAAAGTTCAATGTATATCGCTTCTCGTTTACTTCAAGAAATTGACTAAACTCTTTTCTAAAAATAGTTCCCTTTTCAATCACATCCGCATCAGAAGAATATTTAAGCAACGCTAGAAAATCATCTCCACCTAGTCGACAGTGCAAATCATCTCCTGATAAAATTTCAGTTATTAGTCTCTCCATCTTCTTTAAGATGAAGTCACCTTCTTCAAATCCATACATTTCATTAATCATTTTGAAATTATCAATATCAATACGCACCATGTATAAATCAGATCTGTTCTTTTTCAAAACCTCTGAGGCAAGTTGTTTAAAATAAGCTAGATTATAACATCCAGTTAAAGGATCATAGAATGCAACTTTTTTAAGTTTTAAATTGTTCTTATAATTTTGTATTACAACAAATATTGCTAAACCACCTATGATAATTATCGCTAGTGCAACAATTGTAAAATTTCTCAATATAATATTATCTGCATTTTGTGAAATAACAGATTTTGGCACCACTGTAAACACATGCCAGTCATTAACCCCCACAGCAGTGAAAGCAGCTACATGTCTTTCATCATTCACTACATATTCAATGAAATCACTCTCATTGTTTTGAATACTTTGCATCAAATAATCCACTTCTTTTTCTGCTGCACCCTCAATAAGTAATTCATCAAATAAGTTTTCAGTTAATAGTGGTATCTCTCTATTTGCATACGCAATTAGTTCACCATTTTTATCTATTACATAAGAATATCCTTCACCATAGAATGTGCTTACACTTAATAATTCAGAAAAATTCTCTGCATCTGATGTTGCAATGATAACTCCCAGTAATTCTTCATTTTGATAAATCGGTGTAGAATAAACATTTATAAATTCACCATTCACTTTATCAGTCATTCTATCAGAAACTGTACTTTTCCCAGAAATAGCATCTAAGAAATAACTTCGATCACTTATATTGAAATTTGTATCATCAGTTGCAACAACTTCACCATCAAGTGTTACAAATCCAAGGCGTTTAAAATTTGATCTTTTATCCTCTACTTTCAATATTTCCATTGTATAGTCTAAATCGAATGGTTCTCTTGCTGAAATAATACTTGCTATGGCCTCAACTTTATCTATCTCTAAATCCACTGTATTTTTAATTGTTGAAGCACACTGTACTGCAATCTCTTCTAAGTACTGTTGATTCTGCTTATTTATATCTGCGCGGGTACCTTCAATAAAGAAAACAGTTATTGAAGTGATTAAAACTAAAATTATAAAAAGAATTAGTCCCCACTTAAGAAAACTAGAACTGCGTTTTCTCATGATCACACCTCGCCCTCTCTCGAATGAATCATCAGTCTCTAAATCGTTATTTTGATTTTACCATACCTTAGCAACAAAAAAAAGATACAGTTATTTATTCCAAATGTTTCTAAGGGCATTTTTAATAACCCTGGTCGAATAGGCACTTTTTATTTTTGAACATTTTCTATAAATGTTCAGTTTTACTACTACCATTATCCAACGTCAATGTTATTTATCTTATAGATTTTCTACCCTTATGAGTTTCAAAATTCCATTTAATTAAAAAAGAATCATTTGTCTTTATCACAAATGATTCTTTCATATTTTTCTTTTATTCGATATCGATTAGTTTACCATCTTGTAAAAAGACACGATGATCTGATAATTTAGAAACCTCGTTACTATGTGTAACTACAATAACTGTTTTCCCAAATTTTTCCGTCAACATTTTAAAGATATTAATGATTTCATCTTCAGTTGCGCTATCTAAGTTTCCTGTCGGTTCATCCGCAAAGATTAAGTCTACATTAGACGCTAATGCACGTGCGATTGCGATACGTTGTTGTTCTCCTCCTGATAAGTGAGTAACTAAACGATCAGCCTTTGATTTCACAATACCGAATTTTTCTAGTAATGTATACCCAATCTCTTTTCGATTTTTAGGTATTTTATTATCTGTTTCTGTCATTGCTACTTCTATATTTTCAATTCCTGTTAAGTATTGTACTAAGTTGTATGCTTGGAATACAACACCAATTTTATTACGACGGTATTTATATAGTCCAAGTTTTTCTAGTGATTCTCCAGCATAATAAACTGTTCCACTTTCTTGCTTATCTAATCCCGCAAGAATACTTAAAAGTGTTGTCTTACCACTTCCTGATGGTCCTAATATTGTATAGAATTTTCCTTCTTCAAATTCATAACTTAAATCTTTAAGAATTTCTCTACGATATCCTCCGTCGACATATCCGTAGTTAATATTTTCAACTTTTAATAATGTTCCCATATCGTCCTCCTATGCCAACAAGATTTGTTTTGGATTTAGTCTCATAATCATTGCAGAAGGAATTACAATACTTACGAATACTACTCCAATACCTAAAATATATATTTCAAGGATTAACCAAATACTGATAGAAACTTCATAGTTACTAAGTAATTCATCTTGTGTAATTTCTGTAAAGTAGTTTTGATCTCCTGCCCAGTAATATACATTGTTATCTGATGTTATTTCTTCTTCAGATGCACTTTGTTGGAAGTTCAATACCATCTTACCAACTTGACCTGCAACCAAACTACCTGACCCTACAGCCAGTGTAAATCCGATAACAGCGATAATTAACAATTCCATAAATAATTGCATTACTACTTTAACTTTACTTACACCTAGTGATAATAGAACTCCTATTTCAAACTCACGTGTTTTCAATGTCAATGCTGTTACTAATGATATGATTACTACTGCGTTTAATGCAACTATCCATACAATTACATTTGCAAAGAATGAAAGTGTATCTAAAGGTTTTGCTAATTTCTTGAATTGTTCATTATTTGCATTTAAGAAAGTGTATTCTTTTAAATCAACTTTATGATCTTCGACAAATGCATCAACTTCCAATGGATCATTTAATAAATAAACAACTTTACTCGCATTATACGAATTTTCTAAAGTTGGTTCAGTACCAACCATATCTGGTTGTCCTTGTGACACATAATAGTCATAACTAGCTTTTGAAACTGCATAATTAAATTGTGCAATTGTAGTTCCAGGAATTAATATAAAATTCTTTGGTGATTCGTATGGTGACATCCAATTAAAACGTTCATCATTTGGATCAACATCAGCTAAAGTTGTATAAATTCCAACAATTTCTAACTCAAGTTTTGTCATATCTTCCGTAATGCCCATGTTTTCAAAGTAAGGAAGTTGATTAGCTTGCATACTTGAAAGTTTGATTGTATCACCTACTGATAATCCATTCACATCAGCTAATTCTTTAGTTATTACTGCAACTTTATTTGCGTTATCAAGATCATCTTGATTATACATTCTACCATCAACAATTTTATTCGTACCTTCTACAAACTCAATTGAATCAGGCACAATATTTGTTTGAATCATAATGTTTGGTTCTTTGTATTCAAATTGTGTTCCATCTTCCATCATGACAGCTCCACCGCCACCATTTTCAGCTTTTTTCTCTTCATTTCCTAAAGGAACATTTTCGAATCCATCTGAATACATTGGAGAAGCTACTGAATAGTTCATTGCCTTAACACGTTCATCTTGTGAAATGTTCAAAGCAATTTCTTTATCAATTTTTGGATAATTTTTATACGCTTCATTTCTTTCTTCATCAGATTCTAGTGAATTTGTGTATTCCCAAAACTTTTGATTATCAACCTCATAGTTAACAACCGCACGCATTGATTGACGTGTTAATATTTTTGCATTATTTGCCGCATCGCTAATTCCTAAACCAATTAATACTAGATTACCAATCATAAAGAATGTAATTCCTAATAAAACTGATTTAGATAATTTACGAGTTACGTATCGCCATGCACGATTAAAGAAATTCATATTTTATCCTTCTTTCTATTTGTATGATAATGACATCAACACTTAAGGTGCTGGTGTTGGTTCTTGAACAATGATTGACATGCCTTCTGATAATGTTTGACCATTATTTATTGTATTTACACCGTCTGATTGAAGAATCACAAATGTTGTTGAATTATCTGCAATTGTTCCAATAGGATTTACAGTTATTCCATTTGCACCACAAAGTGCTTTAAATGTTGCATACCCTAAATTTTTATCAACTTTAAATTCTTTTAATACAGGTGCTGGTGTTGGTGTTGGCTGTGTTACTGGACCACTTGAAATTTTCATAGAAATCTTTGCATCAATTGGAAGAGGTCTTGCACATCCATTTGCACCATACGGTAATTGATTCCCTTTAGCATCTAAACAAGAGTAAGAAATAATTTGTCCTGGAGTTGGATAAGTATCACTCTTTTCTTCGCCAGCCCATGCTCCTGCTGCTAAGTTTGCTCCCTTACCATTTGCATCATCTACCCATTTAATTAATTCAAGATAATCTTTACCATACCAAGCACGACTGTTTGTTTCAAGTTGTGGCATGTATAACGAAATTGTAAGTTCTAATACTGTACCTTGGTCAACTTGTGTTCCTGCTGCTAATGATTGACCGATAACAGTTCCTTCTGGTGCTGAGTTATAACGTTCTTTTTTAACGATTGTAACTTTATTCTCTGGAGTAGCTGCCCATACATCTAACATTTCTTTTGTATAGCCTACTAGATTAGGAATTTTTACTGCTTTACCTTTAGAAACTACAACACCAAGTTTACCACCTTCTTCAAGGCTTTCTCCAACTTTGATATTTTGAGAAATAATTTTACCAGTTTCTACAGTATCGCTATATGCTTCCGTTTTTTCTAATAAAATCTTCTTTGAATTTGCCCATTGCTCTAACTCTGCATATGTCTTTCCTACAAAGTTTTCTATTGCAACTGTTCCAGCTGGTGCTGGTCCTTTTGAAATATTAATTGTTAATGTTGAACCACGAGTGAAATTACTTTCAGTTCCTGTTTTCAAATCATAATTAATAACAAGGTCTTTTTCTACTAATGTATTGTATTGTGTATTAATTTTTGTTTTTTGTAACTTGTTTGTATCTATCCAATCTTTGATTTCTGAATAAGTCATATTCATCAAATCTGGGAATGCAATTACTTCATCAGGATCAGCACCTTTAGATGCCACAAATGTTAATGCTGTATCATTCTTGATTTTAGATCCTGCTTTTTGATCTTGTGATATGATTACATCTTTATCATATTCTAAGCTGTATTCTTTATTTATAATAATACCTGCTGTTTCAATGTTATTTTGCTTTGCCCATGCACCAACATCATTTATTGTTTTTCCAACAAAATCAGGCATTGGAATTTTTGGTGCAAAGAAGAAAAACCAAACTAAACCAATGATTGCGATTAAACCAATAATTCCTGCAATTAAGATTTTAGGATCTAGCTTAAATGGTTTCTTATCAATCTTCTTTAGTTCTTCTTGTTGAAAACTATGTGGTGATTTCTTCCCATCACGCAAAGAACCTGCTGACTGAGGAGTTGGTTTAGGTGCTTGTTTTGGAGTTGGGGTTGCTGTTGCTTTTGGCGTCGCAGATGCACCACCCATAGATGTAGGTTTAGGTGCAGTTTTTGGTTGAACACTATTTTCAGCAAAATCATAGTCTTGATCTTTGAAATTTCTCAATTCTGCTGCACTTTTTGAACTTGCATGATAAATTTCAAAATCATCCTTTGCTGCCCCTTCATTTTTAGTATCTAGTTCATCTGCTAGTGAACTTAGAAAATCTTTTTTCTCATTCATACAAAATAACCTCACTTCCTATTTATTGTACATTATTTCACATACCTTTGCCACCTATGGTGGTTTGTTTTTTCTTAAGATTTTCTTAAGGTTTCCTTAATGTTATGCAATATTTTTATTCTATTGTAAGTTTTGACATAATAAAATGCACCTCTACAATTTGTTTGTACAAATTAGAGATGCACTTCAATATTACTATCCTTTTAATTCAATAAGAATATCGCGTAATTCAGCAGCTCTTTCAAAGTCTAATACTTTTGCAGCATCTTTCATCTCTTTTTCAAGATTTGCGATTAATTCTTGTTTTTCTTTCTTGTTAATCTTAGATTTCTTTTGAATATAACGTGCTGTCATTTCTTGTGTTTCTTTTCCATGTACAGCTTCTTGAATATCTTTTTTGATTGTTGTTGGTGTAATACCATGAACACGATTATATTCTTCTTGGATTTTACGACGACGATATGTTTCTTCAATTGCTCGTGTCATTGATCCCGTCATTCTATCACCATACATAATTACTTGACCATGCGAATTACGTGCTGCACGTCCAATTGTTTGAATAAGTGATCTTTCCGAACGCAAGAAACCTTCTTTATCTGCATCTAAAATCGCAACTAATGAAACTTCTGGAATATCTAACCCTTCACGCAATAAGTTAATGCCTACTAGAATATCAATTTTTCCTCTACGTAAATCTCTTATCGTTTCGATACGTTCTAAAGTTTGTGTTTCATGATGTAAGTATGCAACTTTGTAATCGTGTTTTTTCAAATAATCTGTAAGATCTTCTGCCATTTTCACAGTTAAAGTCGTAATTAACACACGTTCATTGTTTTTAATACGTTCGTTAATTTGATCTGATAAATCATCAATTTGTCCACGTGTTGGTTTCACTATAATCTCAGGATCTAATAATCCTGTTGGTCGAATAATTTGTTCTGCTACAACACGGTTAACTCGATCTAACTCATAATCACCTGGTGTTGCGGATACAAAAATCGCTTGTTTAAATATTGTTTCAAATTCTTCGAATCGCATTGGTCTATTATCCAGTGCACTTGGCAATCTAAATCCATATTCAACTAGTGTTTGTTTTCTTGCACGGTCACCATTGAACATCCCTCGTATTTGTGGTAATGATACGTGACTTTCATCAACTACCAACAAAAAATCTTCTTTTGGAAAATAGTCAAATAAGTTGAAAGGTCTTACACCAGGTTTTCTGCCATCAATTTGTCTTGAATAGTTTTCGATACCTGGGCACATTCCAAATTCACGTAATGCTTCTATATCAAATGAACACCGTTGTTCAAGTCGTTGAGCCTCTAATAATTTTCCTTGTTCATTCAATTCTTTCAATCGTTCTTTTAATTCTTGACTGATTTCTTCACATGCGCGAAGCATATTTTCTTTCGGTCTTGCATAACCATTAGCTGGATAAATAATATAAACAGTATAGCTATTTAATATTTTTCCTGAAATTGGTTCTACTTCCAGAATTCTTTCAATTTCATCATCAAACATTTCAATACGAATCGCGAATTGATCAGTATGTCCTGGTGATATTTCAATGACATCTCCTCTTACTCTAAATGTTCCACGTTGATGTTCAATATCATTTCTTTGATATTGTCGCCCTATGAATTTACGAAGTAATTCTTGGCGATCAATTTTCTCACCCACGCGAACTGTAAAGAACATATCACGATATTGTGATGGATCACTTGATGCGTAGATACATGCAACAGAGGCTACAATAATCGTATCTCTTCTTTCCAATACAGAGTTATATGCTGCCATTCTTAACATATCTAATTCATCATTTGTCATTGCATTTTTTTCTATGTATGTATCAGTTTTTGGCATATATGCTTCTGGTTGATAAAAGTCGAAATTGGATACGAAATATTCTACTCGATTATTTGGAAATAATTCTTTAAACTCAGAATATAATTGTCCTGCCAATGTTTTATTATGCGCAAAAACAAGTGTTGGTTTATTCACTTGTTCGATAACATTTCCAATGGTAAATGTTTTCCCAGTCCCTGTTGCTCCCAATAGAACTTGTTCACGTTTACCACTTCTTATTCCTTCAACAAGCTGTTCAATCGCTTTGGGTTGATCACCTGTTGGCTTATATTTAGATACTAGTTCAAATTTATGTTCTGTCATTTCAATTTCCTCTCGTTTTATTTTAGCACAAACCCCACATTTGTACATGAATATCATTCAAGTAATAGCTATATTCACTATTTTTCGTAGACCATATATACATATTCACTAAATCCCATTTGTTTGGGATACTTCACACTAACTCTTTTGTATTCTTTGAAACCATTCTTTGTATAACACTTAATCGCATTCTCATTAATATTAGTCGCTTTTAAACTATACATTTTATAATCACTATGCTCTATTTCATATCGTATTAATTGGGTTGCAATTCCTTGATGATGGTAAGCAGGATCTATACCAATAATATCGAAGTATACATGATTATCACTTAAATGTAGTGGTTCCTCAAATTCCTTAGTTAACATCATCGCAATCATGTACCCTTTAAAGAAACCTGCAGCTTTTTGAAATTTCTTTTTCACAATATATTGTGCTCTATCATTTCCTGTTACTGCCGATAAAAATCCTACAACTCGACCATCAATTTCCGCAACAATATAGACATTTATATTTATTCCTTCTTCAATTGCCATAATAATATCATCTTCATTCTCTTTAAGAATGCGCCAATCATTTTTAAATGCTCTTGCGTTCACTTTGGCAATTGCTTTACGATCGCTTTCATTTGCTTTTCTAACTATCATATTTTCCACGATATATTTCCTCCTAATTGCTAAAAGCTAGATTTCTCTAGCTTTTAAGTTAACTATTGTTCATTTAATAAATCAATTGCGGCATGGTACTGTATATCTTTGTCTTTTGACATTGACCATGTTTTAGTAATTGACGATAGAATTGCATCAAATGTTGTTGTATCTAGAATTCCATCAACTTCCAAATTATGTTCTTCTTCAAACTTTTTGATTGCTGTTTCAGTTGATTTATCAAAATATCCATCTTTTCTATCAATACTATAATCTAAAAAGTCTAAACCTTCTTGAATAATTTTTACATAATTTGATACTTGATCAATTTTGAATTCCATACCTTCTTCAAGAGTTACGTAACTTTCATACAACACATCATGAAGTCTAATTTCTACGTCTGGTACAATTCCAACACCATTAATAGACTTACCACTAGGGGATAGCCATTTTGATGTTGTGTATTTAAGTGCTGATCCATCTTCAAAAGGTTGCGTAATTTGTACTGTACCTTTTCCGTATGTTGTTGTTCCTAGTACAGTTACATCATCTCTTAATTCTTCTAAAGTAAGTGTCAATACTTCTGAAGCACTTGCAGTATTTTCATTTACTAGTATTACAATTTCATCAATATTTGTGAATTTGCCTTCTTTTGCATATGATTCTCTAATTGTTCCATCGGCATATTCTTGTTTCATTACTATTTCATTTTTATCTACAAAATAACTTGCGATATCTACAAGTGCATCTAGATATCCGCCACCATTATCGCGTAAATCGATGATTAATTTTGTCATTCCAGAATCGGTTAAATCTTGAAGATAAGCGCCTACTTCTTCTGCCGTTGAATCTCCAAATTGATAAATTTCGATGTAACCAATACCATCTTCAACCATTTTTCCATTTGCAGTTCCATAAACTTCTCGACGAGTAATTTCCAATTCTATTGGTGTCCCTTGACGTAGAAATTCAATGACTACTTTACTTCCTTCTTCGCCTCGCACCATATCTTTAATATCATCTGAAGTCAAACCTTCTACTGATACACCATCAATTTTATTAATAATATCACCCGGTAATACGCCTGCTTCTTCTGCTGGTGAATTTTTAAATACACGATCAATCATATTTAAACCATCTGATGAAATGTATTGCACTCCAATCCCAACAAAATTCATGTTAATTGATTGCATAAAGTATTGTAATTCATCACTTGATAAATAGGTTGTATGTGGATCTACTTCATTTGAAGTCATACCATACAATGCTTGGTCTAATAGATGGTCCACTATTTTTTCATCATCTTTAGCAAAATACCAGTTATTACTCATAATCCCTAATATTTTATCTAACTTTGATTCAGTTTGTTGTTCAGGTGTTGGGTTGATAATTATCGGTCTAGCACTTCCTATTAGCCAGCCTACAACAAATACAAATAACATTGAAACAATCACAAATACAGTAACTAAACGTTTATTTCGTTTGTCTTCAATTCGATGAGCTTCATCTGGCCATATATGACGTTCTAATTTAATACGAACTTTCTTATCATCATTTTTCATAATCAAATACCTCAAGGTATATTCTATCATAAAACATGAAAAAAGGAGCAATTGCTTGCTCCCATTTTAATAATTAGAATACTGATTCTGGTTTTACACGACAAGGGGCACCTCTACTATCACAAGTAGTATTAAGTCCTGCGTTTCCCCAACCTGTTCCAAATGCCAAATCACCGTTCCATGATGCAATATAATCATTAATACCCATTGATCCTAGTTTAAATACTTCGACATGGCAATGGGGGCCTGATGAGTTCCCTGAATTTCCTACTTGTCCAATATAATCACCAGCACTCACAATTGAATTTTGGGCAATTGGTGATCCTTGTTGCATATGTAGATATTTCACCGCATACAATGTACCATCAATCCTGGTTAGTAAATAAATTTGATTACCACCACCTGATGATCCCCCTTGTGCAGCTCCACAACTACTTGTTAAGTATCCTTCACCACAACCATCAACACTCTTAATGACAACACCATTACCAGCAGCTCTTACTGTTGCTCCACGTCCTGGCGCAAAATCCATACCTAGATGAACTCCACCACCAAAATTTTCTGGATAATGCCACGTTCCGGCCGTAACCTTACCACCAGAAACTGGTCTAGTGAATCCTGATGAACTTGGAATGTTATCAATATTAGTACTCATTGCTGCAAGTGCTTGTTTGATGCCATCCAGATTACCAGCAATTCGGTTTCCTTCAGCCTCCAATTCAGCTTCTTTTTTCTTAGCTTCTTGGGTTGCAATTTCCGCTTCTTTTTTCATTACGAGTATTTGATTTTGTTTTGCTACTACTGATACTTTATCTTCTTCTAGTGCTGCTTTCGCAGTAACTAGTTCTTCTTTCGCAATATTCAATTCATCAATTAAAGCTTTTAATTCTTCTCGCTCAACTTCATCATAGTTTGTAATATCTTTGATACCATTTGATCTACGCACTAAATCATTTAAGTCTTTCGCTCCCATGATGATATCTACATATTGATTTAAACGCATGCTAGATTGACTCGCTACCATACGATCCATGATTTTTTTCTTTAACGCTTCAACTTCAGCTTCTTTTGTCGTAATCTCTTGTTCTTTTAATACAATTTCTTGTTCCTTCACTGAAATCTGTTCATTTAGTGTTGCAATTTCAGCATTAAGAACAGAGATTTGTGCTTCATATCCCGCAATTTTCTTACCATATTCTGCAATATTCGCGGAAATTTCTTGACGTTTTGACTCAATATCTTTTAATTGTTGACGTAGACTTTCTGAGTCATCTGACATTTTTTGTGCAAAGCGAGCACATTGTGCTTGCTCTTCCGCAGTTAAATTTGTTGCTGAACATTTTGCAGTCCAAGCTGCAGTATCACTAAAATCATCTTCTGCTATAACCATTACTGGAATAGTATTTCCAAGTAACATTAAGAAACTCAATACATATATTGTTAATTTTCTCATCGCTTCCACCTCAAATATTTTGTTACTGACAAGAAACTACCAATTAATCCAACTAACATTCCTACAACAAGTAACATAATTGATATATAAAGTACAAATGGATGTGGACTTATTAGTACAAAAATATTAGAAATCAATTTACCACCTAATTGGGCATATAGATAAATATATCCAAAGATTGTCGCAAAGATTGGAATAATTGATCCCAATGCTCCTATTATAATTCCCTCGACAACAAATGGTGCACGAATGAATCCATTTTTTGCTCCAACACTACGCATAATCGCAATTTCATTCGCACGTGCTAAGATTGTAACTTTAATTGTATTTTGAATTAAGAATATCGCAAGTAAACTTAATGCGATTACAATAATTAATCCGCCTGTTCTTACCGAATCTAAGGCATCTACTAATAGAAGTGAACTATCTCCTCCATAGTTAATTTCAGAGACTCCTTCTATTTGTGAAATTTGATCTGCTATTGTTTTTAAATCTTCACCGTTTTCAACTCTAACATAATAAGCATGATGCATTGGGTTGTCTTCACGATATTGTTCTAGAATTTCTCTTTCACGTTCATCTTGGAAACTTTCAATGTAATATGTAAGTTCATCATCTTTATTTGAGAATTGTACACCTGTTGCATCAACACCAGATATACCTTGAATTGCTAATCCAATACGATCAATATGTTCTTGTGCTTCATAGTTATAATCAATCATTACTGATATTTGGACTTCGCCTTCAATCTTATTTGTCATTGATGCTAAGTTCATTGTGAAGATTGCGAAGATTGAAATAATAATCAATGTAATCGTTACTGCTGATGCACTTGAGATAGACATTGCTGCATGTCGACCTACTCCGAAGAATCCCTCTTTTATATGTCTTATTAATCTACTGAACATGTTTAATATAACCTCCCTCAGATAAGTCCGCCGCTACATGACCATTTTCTAAAACAATAGTTCTTTTGCGGTGTTTATTTACCAAAGTTATATCATGGGTAACCATTAAAATAGTTGTTCCCTCTTCACGATTAATCTTTTCAAGAAGCTGCATAATTTCATCTGATTTTACTGGGTCCAGATTTCCTGTTGGCTCATCCGCAATTAATACTTTCGGCCTATTCGCAATTGCCCTAGCAATCGCTACCCTTTGTTGTTGCCCCCCAGATAACTCTGTTGGAAATGAACTTCCTTTATCATCTAATCCTACAAGATTCATTACTTGTCTAACACGATGACGAATTGTATCTTTCTTCATACTTATTACTTCTAATGCATAAGAGATATTTTCAAAAACTGTTTTTGCTTCTAATAAACGGAAGTCTTGGAAAACAACTCCAATATTTCTACGATATAGCGGAACTTTTGAATGTTTAAGTTTGCCCACATTTATTCCTACTACTTCTGCTTTTCCCTTTGTAGGAACTTCTTCACCATCTAAAATTTTAATAAGAGTCGACTTTCCTGAACCAGTAGGTCCAATAATATAGACAAACTCTCCTTGTTTTATTTTCAAATTTACATCATATAGTGCATTAACACCATTTTTATAGGTTTTACTTACATTTTCTAAAGTAATCATTAGCTTGTCTCCTAACTAAATCATTATATCATACTTCAAATTAAACACGATACCCATAACTAAATCCTTCACCATGAACATCTGTAGTATCCGTCGTAATAATAAATGCTTTGGAATCAATTTCATTTATCAAATCAATAAGTTGTGGATATTGATTTTGTGATACAACTACAAGAATTATTTTCTTTGCATTATTTGTATATCCACCGACGGCATCTGTAATTGTTGTTCCTCTTTCAAGTTTCTCATGAATCCTTGCTGAAATAATACTATACTGTTCTGAAATAATTTGCACAGATTTTGATTCTTGTCCACCCATCAATAAAACTTTATCAATTGCAAAACTTGTTGTAAATACTGAAATAATTCCAATCAAAACCGCTTCTAAATCATATGCCAATAATCCAAGTAATACTGTAAAAAAATCAGTAATGAGAATTAATTTCGCAATTGATATATTTGTATATTTATGAGCGATAAGTGGTGGAACATCCATTCCACCTGTACTTGCTCCTGTTCTTATAACTAATCCAATTCCAACACCACCAATAATCCCTCCATAAAATGAAGCTAAAAGTGGATCAATTGTTAATGGAATATTAAACTGACTAATTAGTGTTAGAAAAATTGGATAAACAAATGAACTTAACACTGTTTTAATTGCGAAATCTTTCCCTAAAAATATCCATCCCACAAAAAACAACCCAATTACTAAACCATTTACAATCCAATCAGTTGGAATTTGTACAAATGAATGAAGTGCAACCGCAATTCCAGCTACTCCTCCTGACAAAATATTATTTGGCAATATAAAATATCCTACCGCTACCGCAAGTAAAAAATTCCCTAATAATATCAAAACCAAATTTCTAGCATTTAATTTCATTATCCACCTCAATAACCTAACACATTATATCATAACGTTATGGAATTAAAAATCCATACTACTACCTTTACTATTAATTTTTAGATAACAGCATTTATTATCTTACTCCTATATCTTTAATATCTATGATGAATATAAACTTCATTGTGTGAACTTTTGTTTTTTTTCATTAGATGTCAATTTTTCGCTTAAAATATGTTATGATACTTACCATGGATGGTGCATTATGAAGAAGAAAGTTTTCCAATTTATTCCATGGATTTTTGTAGGAATTATGATTATATTTATATTTGCGAACTCTTTAATTCCGGCAGTTGGTTCTAAACAAATAAGTTCTACATTTACAACATTTGTTTACAACTTATTGTTATCGCTAAATGTTCATTTGGATTATGAATTTCTTCATCACTTGATTCGTAAGTTTGCGCACTTCTTAGAATATGCAATTTTAGGTGGACTCATTTACATTGCTATTCAATTAAAACCACTTACAAAATCCAGCATAATAAATTTCATATGTTTCCTTATTGTGCCAATCATTGATGAATCACTTCAATTAATAACTCCTGGTCGCTCTTGCGAATTAGGTGACATGATGATTGATGGTTCTGGTATGATTGTTGGATTTCTACTTATATGGTTAATAGTTAAATGTTTAGCGAAGTCAAAAGCTACTCATTAGAAAGAGGATTTAATGAAAAACAAGAATTTATTATTTGCATTAGTTGTATTCTTAGTATTATCGTTTGGATGCTTCTATGTCTTATTACCTGCACTAACAATCCAATCTTATTCATCGCTCATAATCTTTGGTGCAATTATTGCGGTTTCTTATTTTATTTATATTGTAGGCGCTAATATTACTAAACCACTCACAACTGTTAAATTATCATTTAAAGCTTCTGTGGTAGTTGGTGTTGTAATTGTTGTTGCAGTTGTTGGCGGATTTATTTATTCTCCAATATTTATGAGTAGTACATATGCAAAACGTATTGATGTCACTGATGGTAATTTTAAAGAAGATATTCCACCGGTTGATTTAAATAATTTACCACTACTCGATAAATCAAGTACCGAAAAAGTTGGTGATCGTGTCATGGGACAATTACCTGAACTCATTTCACAATTTAGTGTTTCTGAACAATATACGCAAATCAGTTATAACGGTCGTCTTGTTCGTGTAACTCCACTTGAATACAATGGTTTCTTCAAATGGTTTGGTAATCGTAATGAAGGTATCCCAGGATATATTATGGTTGATAGTACAACTGGTGAAGCTAGCTTAATTAAATTACCAGAAGGAATGAAATATGCGGCAAGTGGATTCTTTAATGATAGTTTGCAACGTCATATTCGCTTTCAATATCCTACTGAATTATTATCAACGTCTGTTTTCGAAATTGATGATGAGGGAAACCCTTATTATGTAACACCTGTATTAAAAGTAAAGTGGATTGAAATGCTTCCTGATATTAAAGGTGCAATTCTTACAAATCCAATTGATGGTAGTTCAACTTACTATGATGTTGCAGATGTGCCAAAATGGGTTGACCATGTCTATCCAGCAAGTCTTGTCATTGAACAAGCAAATTCTTGGGGCTCATATCAAGATGGATGGTTAAATAGTTTTATCGGTCAAAAAAATGTTCGTACAACAACTCAAGGATATACTTATCTTGCAGATGATACTGATATCTTTGTTTATACTGGAATTACTTCAGCAACCGCTGATCAATCTAATATTGGATTCATCTTAATTAATCTTCGTACTAAGGATACTAAATTCTATGCTGTTCCAGGTGCTGAAGAATTTAGTGCAATGGCATCAGCTCAAGGTGCAGTACAAGAAAAAGGATATATTTCGACATTCCCACTTCTTATTAATTTAGATAATCGTCCAACTTATTTATCATCACTTAAAGATAGTGCTGGACTTGTAAAAGCATATGCATTTGTTGATGTGCAAGATTACCAAAAAGTTAAAGTTACTGATAGTAACTTAGGTTTAGTAGCTGCCGCAAAAGCATACCTACAAATGTTAGGTGCAAATTCAGGTGAGATACTAACTGGACAAGATATCACTGGTATTATCACTGATATCCAAAATGTTGTAATTGATGGTAATTCGTATTACTATCTCACACTTCAAAATGATGAAATTATTTATAAAGCAATTATTACTTTAGATGATCGTTTACCATTTATTCATGTTGGCGACAAGATTTCATTTAGCCATTCTGATGGTGTTATCATCACAGTTAATACAGTAGATAAAGTAACTCCTCAAATACCAGTTGAATAACTGGTATTTTTGCTATCATTTTTTTGGTTTATTCTTTATAATGAACATATGAAAAAATTCTATTTAATACTTTTATCTGCAATGCTACTAAGTGGCTGTACATCTGAAAAACCTGTCGTAGAGAAACCTGAAACGATTCGTTTTTACGTTACCAGTGATACCCACCTCTATAATCCTGAGATTGTAGAGAACAAAGAATTATTTGATGATCTTGCATTAAATCAAGGAGATGGCAGATTATTAAACTATGCCCTTGAAATCTTTAATGCTTTCATTGATGAAGTGATTGAAACTAAACCTGAATTTGTCTTATTTACAGGTGATATTAGTCTTGAAGGAGAAAAAACATCCCATCAATGGATTGCCAAACAATTATCTAGATTAATTGATAATGGCATTCAACCGCTTGTCATTCCAGGTAATCATGATATTATGAATCCTTCTTCACGAACATATGGTAATCCTTCTTCATATATTAATACTGTTTCTGCAGAAGAATTTGCATCAATATATAGTGATTGCGGATATAGCAATGCATTATACCGTGACGAAAATTCATTAAGTTATGTATATGAATTGAGAGATAACGCATGGATACTTATGCTTGATACCGCAAGATACGAGGAAAATACTGTACTTGGATCAGAGGGTACGGGTAGCATACGTAGTGAAACTTATGACTGGATTGAAGAAATTGCAGAAATAGCCAAAGAAAAAAATGTTCAACTTATAAGTTCAACTCATCATAACATTATTAAACAAAATGAATATTTTAGTTCTGATAATACTTTATTAAATACGTTGAAAGCGTTGCGTATCTTTGATGAAAGAGATATTCGAGTAAATTTTAGTGGACATATTCATGCGCAAAATATTAACACAAAAGAAAAAGAAAATGGTGTTATCACTGATATTTGTTCTAGTTCCTTATTAGTTTATCCAAGTCAATATGGTATTGTCGATTATGTACCTTTTAAAGAGTTAAACTATTCTACTAAAGCTATAGATATTTCAACATGGGCATCACAAAATAATAATGATCCTAACTTGCTTGACTTTCCTGAATATTCTTACAACTATTTCAAGCAATCTTCTACATCACGTGGTGCAAGTCGATTCAAATCTAGTTCCCATACAGCTGAAGAAATAGCTCAATTACTTGATGCTAAAGGAACATTAAATTGTTATTACTTTGCTGGAAGAATACTTGAAATTAAGGATTCCTTTATAGCTAGCGATTTCTACTCTTGGCTGATTGAACAAGATGAAACAACTAGTGGATACATCTTATCAATGCTAAAGACAAATGATTTAGATCCTAATAAAATAACCATAGATATGTCAAAGTGACAATTTTGTAATGATTAAGTAAGTTTTTTCTAAGGAAGAACTTACTTTTTTTGTCTATGATAAGTATAGAAAAGAGGTGAGTTCATATGAAAAGATTATTCGCATTTATTGTCTTAGTTACATTAATCATTGGAGTCAATTTTGTATTACCTATCGTCGTAAAAGGTGTTGATATGTATCAAACTGCTCTTAAAGATAAACCTCTTACAGAATATGTAAATGAAATTAAATCACGAGAAAATTATACTACTCTGGATGATATCAATCCTGTATTTATAAATGCTTTAATCCATTCAGAAGATACTCGCTTTTACAGTCACCCTGGATTTGATTTAATTTCCTTAACTCGTGCTTTTGTTACAAATATTAAGGAAGGTAAAAAAGCTGAAGGAGGAAGTACAATCACTCAACAGTTAGCAAAGAATATGTATTTCACTTTTGAAAAAAAATACGAACGAAAAATCGCTGAATTATTAGTTGCATTAGAACTAGAAAAGAATTATTCAAAAGATGAAATTATAGAATTATATGTCAATATTATCAACTTTGGAGAAGATTGCTTTGGCATAAAAACAGCTTCTATCCACTACTTTAATAAGCTTCCTAGTGAATTGAATTCCGCAGAAATTGATGCTCTTGTTTACACTATAAAATCACCTAACAACTATAATCCAAATAAACTAAGTCTAAGTTTTTCAAATTAAAAGATTCTCTATTATTTAGAGAATCTTTTTTAAAATGCAAATACTGCACCAACAGTTGCACAAAATAGAATAATAAGAATTGGATTTAATTTCTTAAAACGATTAGCTACTATCAATACAAGTAATAATATCCATGATTTCCAATTAAACAATTGTGCAATTGAAGTGAAATCAATATTAAATAATGTGATTAAGAAAATATCAACGCATGCTACTGCAATCAATGCAACAACAGCAGGACGCAAACCATAAAATATATCTTGGACCGTTTGGTTTTCTTTGAATTTTTTTAACATATTTGCAATGATACAAATGACGATGATGCTTGGTGTAACAATCGCTAATGATGTTGCGATTGCTCCTGGTAAACCAAACATATGATAGCCAACATAGGTTGCCATATTAATTCCCATTGGTCCTGGTGTACTTTCTGAAATTGCAATCATTGTTGTTAGCATTTCAGTAGAAAACCAATTGTATTTGACAGCCATATCTTGTAGGAAGGGGATAGTTGCTAGCCCGCCACCTATCGCAAATAATCCGGTTTTAAAAAATTCGAATATCAACAAAATAAAGTTACTCATGTTTCATTCTCCTCACTTTGCTAATAACAATTCCAGCAACTCCTGCGAGAATAACGATGATGACAACTGAAATATTCGCAAAATATGCAAGTAGTAATGCAATCGCAAAAACGAATATTCCCGTTATATCTTTAACACTCGACTTCCATAATTTCAAAATACTTGTTCCCATCAAGAAACAAACGGCAACACGAATACCTGCTAAGGCATTTTGAACGAGTGTAATTTCTGCAAAATTACTCAAAACTGATGCAATCAAACTTATGATTATTATACTAGGAGAAATTACTCCCAATGTCGCGGCAATACCCCCAATAACTCCTTTTTGATAATAACCAACAAATGTTGCTGTATTAACAGCAATAATTCCTGGTGTACATTGACCTATGGCATAATAATCCATAACTTCTTCTTCCGTTGCCCAATGATGTTTTTCTATAACTTCTTTTTGAATCATTGGCAACATGGCATATCCTCCACCAAACGTGAACAGACCCATTTTAAACCAAGATATGTATAAATCTACTAATACTTTCATAATCCACCTTATCTAAATTGGAGAATCAATAACAAGCTATATTACTATCTGCTCTTGATTCAGTACCACCTATATAAACACCGTTATCTGCCAACAAAATAATTTGTCCACGGCCAAATGAATACCGATTATCTGCCACCGTTACTCTATGTCCTTTGGCAATTAATTCTTCAATTATTTTTTTATCAAATTCAGGTTCTACAATAAATTCATTTCCTTCTTTCCATTGCCATCTTGGAGCATCTAATGCCATTTGCGGATTAAGATTGAAATCAATTAAATTGGTAACTACTTGAACATGTCCTTGCGGCTGCATATAACCACCCATGACACCAAATGAACATACAGCTTTATTATCCTTGGTAATAAATCCTGGAATAATTGTATGATATGTTTTCTTTCTTGGTGCTAAAGCATTGATGTGGTTTTCTTCAAGTGAGAAATCAGAACCTCTATTTTGTAATGCAATTCCATAATCTTCTACAACGATACCTGAACCAAATTCCATATAATTGCTTTGAATATATGAAACCATATTTCCATCTTTATCTGCCGTACACAAATACACTGTTCCACTCTTTGGAGGATTTACAGGATTTCTTAATTCAGCATTTTCACTGATTTCTTTAGCTCTTATTTTACCATAATCATCACTCAAATATTCATGAAAATCACGTTTCATATTTTTGGGATCAGTAATGATATCAAAGGCATCCGCAAATGCCATCTTCATTGCTTCAAATTGTTTATGATATGTATCTGTACAGTCCTTTTTGTCAAATTTAAAATTCTTTAGAATATTAAGTGTCATTAACGCCGTTAAGCCTTGCCCATTAGGCGGTATCTCCCAAATATCATACCCATGATA
>NZ_JAVXGL010000035.1:0-21575 GCF_036657415.1 Anaerorhabdus sp.
TATTCATCAACAAAATTTAATCAATTCAGGAATTCTCCCTGTATACTTTTTGAAAAATGAAGATTATGATCAAATTGATTTATATGATGAATTAGAATTTATCGATGTATTAAATATAGTACCAAATAAGAATATTATCGTTCGTAATAAAACAAAAATGATAGAGTTTGAAGTAGGACAATATTGTACTGATGAACAAATTCAAATCATTAAAAATGGTGGATTATTAAACACAATACGATTAAATCAAAAATAAAAGAACCGAGAGGTTCTTTTATTTTGTCATATACTTTTCAGCAATACGAATTCCATCAACTGCACTGGACATAATACCCCCAGCATATCCCACACCTTCACCACATGGGTAAAGATTTTCAATTGTAGTACTGTGGCCTTTATCATTTCTGGTTAAACGAACTGGACTACTAGATCTAGTTTCTACACCAGTCATAAGTCCACCACCATCACTAAATCCAGGGATTCGGCGATTGAAAGCTATAAATGCTTCTTTAAGAGCAGTATTGATTTCAGTGCTAAATAGCGTACTTAAATCGGCAAATGTTGTACCTAAACAATATGAAGGCTTAACATCAAGGAAATCAGTAGATACTTGATCCGCTAAATAATCCTTAATCAATTGAATAGGTGCATTGTAATTACCGCCACCAAGCTCATAAGCTTTTTTCTCAATAGCTTCTTGGTAATTGAATCCATCAAGTACAGAACCCTTATAAAAGTCCTTTATAGGAACTTGAACAAGAATAGCACTGTTGGCATTTTCTTGATTACGAGCATGTTCACTCATACCGTTAATCACAAGTGTTTTTTCAATTGAAGAACTTGGTATGACAAATCCTCCAGGACACATGCAGAAACTATATACACCACGTTCATTAGAAGCAGTATGTGTTAAATGATATTCTGCAGTTCTCAAGCGAGGATGATTGTAAAACTCACCATATTGATTTTTATCAATAAATTGTTGATTATGTTCAACACGAACACCAATCGCAAAGCTTTTTGGTTCAGCACAGACGTTTTGCTCAACTAATTTTTCGATTGTATCTTTAGCACTATGTCCTAAACACAAGAATACGGTATCAGTATCAAGTGAACCTTGATTCGTTTGAACACCAGTAATCTTACCTTCATTAAGAATTAGATTTTCAAAACGAGTGTTGAATTTAACTTCACCACCTAAGCGAATAATTTTTTTACGAATATTCTTTACGATATCTCTCAATTTATCAGTTCCAATATGCGGATGAGCTTCATAACGAATACTTTCATCGGCACCTGCTTCAATGAATTCATCGATGACTTTTATTACTCTATCATCTTTGATACGTGTAGTCAGTTTACCATCAGAGAAAGTACCAGCTCCTCCTTCACCAAATTGAACATTACTTTCAGGATTTAAAATACCTTGTTCCCAGAATTTGTCAACATCAAGGATTCTTTGATCAACGTCACTACCACGTTCTAACACAATTGGATTGTATCCTGCTTCAGCAAGTAGTAAAGATGTGAATAAACCAGAAGGACCAAAGCCTACTACAATTGGTCGAGAAGTGGCTTCGAATGTCACTTCAGGTAAGATATAAGTTGGTTTTTCACCAGATGTTACATCTTTATTTGTTAAGAATCTCTTTTCATTTTTAACATCAACTAAAACAGAATAGACAAATTGAATAGGTTCTTTTCTAGCATCAATTGATTCTTTTAAGATTTGAAACGAATGTATATCACCAACAGAACAGCCAAGTTTTTTTGCTACAACCTCTTTTGTACATGTTTGGTCGAGAGTACATTTTATTTGATTTACGATTATCATTTTTATCACCCAAGGTATTATACCATGCTATAATGCTAATAGATACGGAGGACTTAAATATGAGAAAATTAATTATTCTATTGCTTTCCGTTGTAGTTCTAGGTCTTGCAGGATGTTCAAGTAAACCTGAAAATACTGATACGAAGAATACGCCTACACCAACTCCAATTGCAACTTCTACCCCAGAAGCAACTAAAAAACCAGAAACCACACCAACCCCAGAAGCAACAGATAAAACAGAGAATCAAACAGGTATTGTTTTGACAGATACGTATGTAGTTGGAACATTTATTGAAAAAGCTGAAACATATCCAACGACAATTTCTTTCAAAGAAGATGGAACATTTGCGTCCAATGTTAATGTATGTTCAGGTATGTTAGATGTAACGGGTACTTACACTTTAGAAGGTGATACAATATCATTATTTATACCCGATGAAACAGGTATTTATTACTTAGATCATGATCAACCATTTAAATTTATCGTTACTAAAGACTCACTTAAACATAAAACAGATGAAGCATTCTCATGTGCAGATGTTGGTGATTATTTACCTAAGGAATAATTTAAAGTATTTTATAAGTTGTTTATTATTAACCTCAATATAAGGACGTAAGTCTAAATACGAGGTTTTTTTATGAGACTAACAAAAAAAGAGACTAATCCTTGATAGAAAAGAACTAGCGAAGTATTAAAATTATTTTTAGCATAATAAAAAGCAGTAGATGAATGAATTACTGTACTCATCTGCTGCTCTAATGATTTTATGAATTGTTATTTTGTACTGTACGTTTCAATTGAAGAATATTTCTTTCAATCTTATAAATTGTCTTTAAAAATTCTTCATCACATTTACCACTAGGGTCTTCTAATCCCCAGTCTTCATGGTAAGTATGTGAAACGGCAGGGCATTCAACATTACAACCCATGGTGATTAGAATATCAATAGGAGGTAAATCAGTAATCAGTTTACTGAACTGTGTTTCTTCCATGTCAATATTGTGTATTTGTTTTAGAAGGCGTACGGCATCTGGATTGATCTTATCAACAACGACGGTTCCAGCACTGTAACAATCAAACATATCAGCAGCCAGTTTTTTACAAAGAGCTTCCGCAATTTGTGAACGACAAGAATTATGAACGCACACAAAGGCAACTTTTATTTTATTTTCCATCGATAATACCCTTTAAAAGATTATACAATTCACTATTGCGACTATAGTCAGCGACACGAACAATATCAACAACCCCTTGTTCATGAAGTTTATTGAAATTATCGAATGTTTCATGGGGTTGATGAACGAATACAGCAGTACCACCATGAGTTTTCATAAATTCCATGGCATATACATCTGTAAGACCATCACCTAAATAAACCATATTTGTACAGTCGTAATCAAGGTTGCCGTGGGCTTGACATATTTCTTTTATCTTATCAACTTTCTTGCGGTCATTCATTGCATAATCAATTCCATAAGCATTACCATCTTTGTCATAGGCAAAGGTTGTACCATAGATTTCTTTGAAGTATTTCGCAATAGGGGTATGCATAAGGGGAATCTTAAAACCAGAACTAACTAAATAATGATCAGCAGAATCTTTAAAGTCTTCAAAATAATCAAAGATACCAGGGTTATAATCAGATATATTTGTGGCTTTCGCAAAAGTTTCGTCTGTTAAAGGATATCCCTTTTCTTTAAGAACATTTAAGAAAGTTATATAGTAAGCATCAAAAACATCACTTTTAGGATTTTCATGAATCCATTCTTTCATTTTTTGTTGATAATGTTCAGGTGTACATCCTAATTCATCCATGAGATTAACACGAGGAACAGAATTTGTGGTTAACGTTCCATCGTAATCATAAATCAAAATTGGTTTATTCATAAGTTTACCTACTTTCTCAATGAGATAATTATAATGAAATAAAAGGTTTAGTGCAATCGTTACATCTTATAAAATCATAGTCAATGAAACATGTTCATGATAAAATGAAAATGGAGAAAAATATGATAGTGACGACAGAAACAATGAAAAAATGTGAAGAAAAATCAACTTTTTCAAGTGAAGATCTGATGGAAGAAGTTGCTTTTAAACTTGCTATCGAGATAAAGAAAAGGCATGATATTAATACTAGTATTTGTATCGTGTGTGGTCAAGGCAACAATGGTGGCGATGGATTTGCCTGTGCCCGGATTTTACTAGGTGAAGGATATAATGTATTTGTATTTCCTATTGAATCTAAACAAAAAACAAGTGAATCACAAAAAAATAGAGATTTGTTGAATAAAAAGAACATTATTACTTTTAGTAAAGCACAGGAGAAATCTTTTGATATCATACTAGATGCAATTTATGGATTTGGGTTCAAAGGATCTATACAAGATAAAATTCGTCCAATAATGAAATGGATAAATGAATCAAAAAGTATAGTATATTCTATTGATATTAATAGTGGAGCTGAAGCAGATAGTGGAAAATATGACAGAGATGCCATTAAATCTACAATAACATTTGCACTTGGATACTTAAAACCAATTCATTGTTTAAGAAAAGATCATTTTTTGTTTGAACAAGTACTCTGTATTCCTTTAAGAATACCTTCACCTAAGAAATCTGATTGTATTGAAATGGATGAAGATAAATTCATTGAAGGATTACCTAAGGTTAGAGAAGATGGCTATAAAGGACAATTAGGTAAAGCACTATTAATTGGTGGATGCACGGGAATGATAGGCGCTTTAGCTTTAAATATATTAGGTTCAAAAGCAAGTGGATCTACATATCTTCATGTTGCTTGTGAGGAAGTAATTTATCCAGTTCTAGCTACAAGAGAAATTACTCCAGTTTTCCATCCTTTTACAAATGATACAGTTACTTCAGTGATTCGTCCCTTAATACCTGAAGTAAATGCAATTGGCTTTGGAAGTGGTGCAACTTATTTAGAGACAAAAAGAAAAATACAAGAATTGGTTCTTCAACAATCTTGTACACCTGTTGTTTTGGATGCTGAAGCAATACGACTTCTCATCGGAAATTTATATATTCTAAAATTAATTCAAACACCTGTAGTATTGACACCACACTTGAAAGAATTTGCGGATTTAATCAGACTACCGATTGAGGTTATAAAAGCAGATAAAATAAAAATTGCACAAGAATTTGCGAAAGAGTATCATGTTATTTTAGTGTTAAAAGGACCATGTACATTAGTTGTTTCACCATTTGGTGAATATTATATTAATCAAACAGGAAATGCATCTCTAGCTCGTGCGGGTAGTGGCGATTTATTGATGGGATTAATTACGGGATTTATAAGCCAAAAGAAGGATATAATTACTTCTGTAGTCATGGCAGTATGGCTACATGGCAAAGCTGCTGATTTAGCTATCCTAAAACATCCTGTAACAACAATGCAACCAGAATACTTGATAGAAGCAATTGAAGAATTTTATTTAAGTAAGAAGAGGTAACTCTTCACAGAGTACCTCTTTTTTTGTATAATGAAAGGCGACTGAACTGAAGAGCTGGCCGAGCGGTTGAAGGCACCATCTTGGAAAGGTGGCGTAGTGCAAGCTACCATGGGTTCGAATCCCATGCTCTTCGCCAATAGTAATCAACCCTTTATTTTGAAGGGTTTTATTATTTTATGTTTTGTTATTTTATAGTGTGATATGATTATTAAAAGCGATTCATTTGTAATTTCAATTAAAAACTTATAAGATGAATAAAATTATATAAGGAGAATAGAATGAGTGATAAAAAAGAAATATTATTAGTACTTACTGATAAATGGTGTGATTGGGAAGCAAGTTATGTGTGTGCTGTTGCTAACTCTTATTTAGAGTATTCAGTTAAAACAATTGCAGTTGATCAAAATCCAAAAGTATCAATGGGTAATATAGCGGCAGCCATTGATTATAATATTGCTGATTATAATGATTTTTCAGATGTTGCAATTGTTATTTTAACAGGTGGTCTTTCATGGGATGAACAGGACTACGATGATATTGCGAAATTCATTAGAAGTGTTGTGGATAATAATATTCCAGTTGCTGCTATATGTGGGGCAACAACATTTTTATGCAGACAAGGTTTTTTAAATAATGTTAAACATACTGGAGATAGCTTAGAATTATTTCAAAGTCAAAAAGGATATAGTGGAGAGTCACTCTATATTTCTGCCCAAGTAGTGGTTGATCAAGGAATTATTACTGCAAATGAAACAGCTGCTGTACAATTTGCTTATGAAATATTTAAACTTTTAAAAGTGGATGATGATGTAACAGCTACATGGTATGATAACTTTAAGAATGGTGCTATACGTTAAATTATGATTATTAGAATTAATATAAAAAAAGAGGAAAATTAAATTGATTACTCAAATTGACATACAAATTATGATGTGGATACAAGAACATATGCGTTCAGAATTTATGGACTCATTCATGAAGTTTATTACATGGATAGGTGATTGGATGTTGTTGTGGGCAATACTTTTTGTTATTTATTTTATTTTTAAGAAACAGGAACGCAATGCAAAAATATTAGCATTGTCATTATGTATTTCTTTCTTAGTAAATCAACTTATTTTAAAAAATATTGTAAAGCGTCCACGACCTTTTGTAGAAAATTCACAGCTTCCTTCACTAATTAGTGAACCAACATCTTATTCATTCCCTTCTAGTCATAGTGCTACATCTTTTGCAGTCGCAAGTTCATTGTCATTAGTCAACAAATCATTACGTTTTATTAGCTATCTTCTAGCAATATTAATTGCGTTTTCTAGAGTATACTTGAATGTTCATCATCCAAGTGATGTTCTTGTGGGTGCGTTAGTTGGTATTTTATCAACATATGTTGCAGAAAAAATAGTAAATTTGTTTGAAAAAAGGAAGTTAGCTAAATAAGTAATAGAAAAACATATATACCTAGGTATATACGTTATTTTTTGCTTGGTGCCCGAGACCGGAATCGAACCGGTACGGTATCGCTACCGACGGATTTTGAGTCCGTTGCGTCTACCAATTTCACCACTCGGGCATATGCTTTAATATAATAACCTATTGATTGTCAAAAATCAATATTTCTTGTGTTATTTAAGTGTTGTGATAGAATAATTAGAAATATGAGAGGATTATTTATGAAAATATCAATGCCTACAAACAAGAACAGTTTAGCACAAGTATCGAATAGTTTTCGTCGCTTTTTAAACTGTAAACTATATCATGAATCAGATACAAAACTAGATGAGTGGATTAAAAGTAATGAAATTGAACAACTACTAGTGGTTTTAGTAGATGGAATGGGATATAACCAATTAGAAAAGTATTTATCAGAGGATATGTTTTTACGAAAATACTGTCATCATAAAGTTGAAACTGTGTATCCTACATCTACAGTTCCATCAACAACTGCTGTCCGTACTGGAAAGTTTCCAATGGAATCTGGCTGGATGGGGTGGCAACAAATTTTACCAGATGTTGATGATAACTATACAATGTATAGAGATGCTGGTTACTATAATGAATATCATTATTCACCAGAACAAAAAGAAAAAATTTATCCAATGGATTTAATTACAAACGATATAAGTCTTAAAAATGAGACAGCAGTTGAAGTTTTTCCAGCATGGATTCATGGAAGAAATGAAGATTTTGTTTCGTTATGCAATGAGGCAAATGAATACCTTAAAGTGGGATATAAGTATGCTTATGTATATTGGGATGTTTACGATGGTACTATGCATGAAACGGGAGTTGCGAGTAAAGAATCTTTAGATGAATTATACAAAGTAAATCAAACATTACATGATTTAACAATGATGCTAGATAGTCATGTTGGTTTAATAATTATTGCAGATCATGGACATGTTGATGTAGATAGTGTGAATATTCATGATTATCCTCAACTTACACAAATGTTTAGAAAAATGCCAGGCTTGGAACTTCGTTGTGCAAGTTTATTTATAAAAGATGAATTTAAGGCTTCATTTAAAGAAGAATTTAATAAGGTATTAAGTGACAAATTTTTATTGTTATCTAAGGATGAAGTTATAGAGAAGAATCTATTTGGTGTTGGTACACCACATCCAGAATTCGAAAATATTATTGGAGATTTTGTTGCCTGTGCAATTGACAAAACGAATTTAATTTACCGTGACAATGATTCTGTTTTTAAAGGTTATCATGGTGGATTAACTGAAGATGAACGCTAT
Organism: Anaerorhabdus sp.; assembly: GCF_036657415.1. Lineage (NCBI taxonomy): Bacteria > Bacillati > Bacillota > Erysipelotrichia > Erysipelotrichales > Erysipelotrichaceae > Anaerorhabdus > Anaerorhabdus sp. Next base: position 8,053 of record NZ_JAVXGL010000035.1, read on the forward strand.
GTTCCAGTTATAGCATTTTGTAAATAATAAAGAATGTAAAATTTGCTTCAAAATAAGAGTTGAGATCCAACTCTTATTTTTTATTGACGCGTAAAAAAAAGTAGTTTATGATATTCATATCAAATTATTTTGATGTGAGGTTATCATGAAATATGAACGCAACGCAATAATTTTCAAAGCTGTTTGTGATGAAAAACGGTTGAGAATATTGGAATTATTACAAAATGGTGAGAAATGTGCATGTGAATTGATTGAGGATACAGGAATAGCACAATCAGCACTGTCATACCATATGCGAATATTGTGTGATTCAGGTATAGTAACTGGTAGACAAGAAGGAAAATGGATTCATTATCGTATTAATGAGGATGGCGCAACATTAGCGATTCAAACTTTAAAGAATATTACGACAGTTAAATAGTCATCAATGATGACTATTATTTAGAGGTTTCAAATCAAAAAAAATTGATGTGAAGGAGTTATTATGGCTGAAATATGGTATTTTATACAGAATCAGATATTAGGAATGAATTGGTTAAATGACCTTGTTGCATTTTTGCTTACAAACATGGGTGTTGATGCTTCAACAAGAGTAGGGGGAAGTCTACAATTTTTTATCTATGATGTTTTAAAAATTACTCTATTATTATGTTTGTTGATTTTTATCATTTCATATATACAAAGTTATTTTCCACCAGAAAGAAGTAAAAAAATATTAGGGCGATTTCATGGATTAGGAGCGAATATTGCAGCAGCATTACTAGGAACAGTTACTCCATTTTGTTCATGTTCTTCAATTCCATTGTTCATTGGGTTCACAAGTGCAGGATTACCAATTGGTGTTACATTTTCCTTTCTAATTTCTTCACCCATGGTAGATTTAGGTAGCTTAGTGTTGCTTATGAGTATTTTTGGTACAAAAGTTGCGGTAATGTATGTAATTTTGGGATTGATAATTGCCATTGTGGGTGGTGCACTTATTGAAAGAATGCATATGGAAAAATACATTGAAGGTTTCATTATGAATGCTAAACACATAGACATAGAAGAATCAACTCTTTCTGTTAAGGAAAGAATAGAATATGCGCAAGAACAAGTTTCTTCAACTTTCAAAAAAGTATTTCCTTATATCTTAATTGGCGTAGGAATTGGGGCAATTATTCATAACTGGATTCCTGAGTCTTGGATTGAAACAGTGTTAGGTAGTAATAATCCATTTGGTGTAATTCTTGCAACTATATTGGGTGTGCCTATGTATGCTGATATTTTTGGTACAATTCCTGTCGCAGAAGCATTGCTTACAAAAGGAGCTTTGCTTGGAACAGTACTTGCGTTCATGATGGCAGTAACTACATTAAGTTTGCCTTCAATGATTATGCTGAAAAAAGCAATGAAACCAAAATTGCTAGTTGTATTTATAACTATTTGTATAGTAGGTATTATCATAGTTGGATATATATTTAATATATTACATGGCTTTTTAATTATTTAACGAGGAGGTTAATATGAAGCTATTTAAAACAAAAGAGCAACCTTGTTGTTGCAAAAATCTAGATTCAAAGAAATTGGATTCAGTATGTTCATGTACATCCGATCAAGGCATAAAAGTTTTAGGATCTGGTTGCACGAAGTGTGTTGCTTTAGAAGAGGCAACTAAAAAAGCTATTGAAGAGTTGGGCGTAGATATTGAAGTAACTCATGTTACTGATTTTGCAGAAATCGCAAGTTATGGTGTTATGACAACACCAGCATTGGTACTTAAAGGTAAAGTTGTTTCTTATGGCAAGGTACTTACAGTTGATGAAATTAAAGAAATAGTAAATAAGGAATTGCATAATATGTAATTCCTTATTTATTTCATAGAGTGTAATTTATCAAGAGTTATTAAATTGCTCTATAATAATTTTATTGGAGGTTACCTATGTTTATCGAAAACTTAAAAAAAATAAAACAATGGCTATTCTATGCAGTGTTTTGTGCATTACTGATTTTAATCTTAATGAAAATTGATATCTTTATTGCGATATTTATAAAAATATCGGGGTTATTAACACCGTTACTCTTTGGATTAGGATTTGCATTTGTCATCAATCTTTTCTCGAGTCATGTTGAAAACTTCTTAAAAAAACATCTTCCGAAAACAAAAAGAATGATGAAAGCATGTCGACCAATAGCGATTTTTATTACAATTTTAATTGCGATTATCATTTTCTATTTTTTAACAATTGCAATTTTTCCACAATTAATACAAAGTATTCAAATGTTTGCGAAGCAATTACCAAGTTATTTAAAATCAATTCAAGATTTACTGAATCAATTCTTTGATACTTTGAAATTGAATTATGTTGTTAATTTTACGCAATCAGAATCATGGAATACAATATTGCCACAAATAACAAATTATCTTACAAAGGTATTACCAGATCTCTATAAAAATGCTATGAGTATTTCAATGGTATTCTTGAATGTATTTATGGGATTTATGATATGTTTTTACTTCTTAATCGATAAAGAAAAATTCATTCTACAAGCGAAAAAGATTGTCGCAGCAATATTCCCAGTTAAAGTATCAAATAAAATATTAGAAATCAGTCAAAAAAGTAATCATACATTTTCCATGTATATTCGTGGACAATTGATAGAATGCTTATTAGAAGGTATTATTTTTGTAATTGTATTATCATTATTAAGATTTCCATATGCCTTATTAATTGGTAGTATGGTCTGTGTATTGAGTATTATTCCAGTGCTTGGAGCTACATTTGTATGTATCTTTGGTTTTCTCTTAATACTTGCGATTAATCCTCTTCAAGCTGTTCTCTTTGTCATTGTTTACCAAGTGATTCAACAACTTGAAAGCAGCTTATTATATCCAAGAGTCGTAGGAAATTCGGTTGGCTTACCAGGTGTCTTAGTCTTAACATCAGTCTTTCTATGTGGAGGGTTGTTTGGTATAATTGGAGTATTACTTGGAGTTCCTCTAACGGCAGTTGTTTATACTCTATTTAGAGAGTTCATCTATTTCTTACTCAATCGTAGAAATGTTGAAGTTGTAGGAAACGAAGTAGTAGAGAAAAACAGTTAGGGGGAATTTATATGAAAAAATTATTTGACATTAGAATTGAAAAAGAAGGTATACATAACAGATAGGAGAATTTAATGTTAGATAACAAAGGTTTTGATTTATGGTCAAAGAACTACGATAAGTCTGTTAATCTTCTCGAGGAGAATGATAAGTATCCATTCGCTGGATATCGTGATTTATTAGGGATGATTTATTCCAAAATAAGATGTGGACAAGGCAAGAAAGTATTAGATATTGGCATAGGAACAGGGGTACTTGCAAAGCGCCTCTATTATGATGGATATGAAATAACAGGTATCGATTTTTCAAGAAATATGCTTACAGTTGTTAAAGAAAAAATGCCCAATGCTTTTTTAGTTGAGCATGATTTTTCTCAAGGGTATCCAGAGCAATTGGCAAAGGAAAAGTTTGATGCGATTGTTTGTACCTATGCAATTCATCATCTAGATGATGATCAAAAGGTAATCTTTATTAATGAACTGCAAAATCATCTAAATGAAAATGGCTCGATTTATATTGGAGATGTAGCATTTGAAAGAGTTGATGAATGTGAACAATGTAAAATAGAGAATGCTGAATATTGGGATTATGATGAAATCTATCCAGTATTGGAAACGTTAGCATCAAGAGTTAAAAATATTAGTTTTTTGAGAATTAGTCATTGTGCCGGTATATTCATAATCGGCAAATAATATAATGTATTAAAATGAGAGAGTATATGTTACTTTTTATCATAAAAGAGCTATAATGAACATGACAAAAGTCATGTTCATTTTTCGCTGTGCGGGGTAGATTATGAAACGATATATAACGATTTGTATACTTATTTTTGGAATAATAGTTACTGGAGGATTTATCTACTTAAATCATTATGTAAATAGAAATTTTCTTGTGGATAAAGTTAATGGTGATAATATTAGTACGACTGCAGTTGTTAAAGGAGATAAAGTATATCAAGTAGATGGTAATAAACAACTGAAGGAAATATTTATTAAGGGAGTAAATATTGGTTTAGGAAAACCTAATGCTTTTCCTGGAGAAGTTTCAATTACAAAAGCTGAATATATTCAATGGTTTGAAAAAATAAAGGAAATGGGTGCAGATTATGTACGAGTTTATACACTTCAATCTCCTGCTTTTTATGATGCTTTGTATGAATTTAACATGGTATCAGAGCCCCTTTATCTCATTCAAGAAGCATATATGAATGAAGATTATATTAATCAATACAAAGATGTTTATAATGAAAAAATAAATTCTGATTTTAAGACAGAGATAGAAAATATTATTAATGCAATTCATGGAAATGTAGACATAAAGAAAGTCGTTGGGCATGCACATGGGAATTATACAAGTGATGTTAGCAAATACACAATTATGCTTTTATTAGGTATTGAATTTGATGGTGAAACAATTGAAACAACAAATCGAAATAATACCAGCCAAACTAGTTTTAATGGAGATTATTTATATACAAAAAATGCAACTCCATTTGAAGTTTTTTTGGCAAAGCATGGTGATTACGCAATTAAATATGAAACAGAAAATTATCAAAAACAAACAATAATAGGATTTGCAAACTGGCCGACGAGTGATCCACTAGATCATCCAAATGAACCTGAAGATATGAATAAAATGCAAGGGTTTGATGTGGAACATATTTTGCATAAAGACAATTTTATTAGCGGAATGGTAGCATCATATCATGTTTATCCATATTATCCAGATTTCTTAAATTTTGAAGATCAAAGTAAATTCTTAACATCAGCACCTACAAATCCATATCAAGACTATCTAAAACGATTGAAACAACATCACTCAATTCCTGTACTCATTGCCGAATATGGAGTTCCAACTTCAAGAGGAGTTACACATATTGATAGTACAAGAGGCTTTAATCAAGGTGGCATGTCTGAACAAGCACAAGGCAATGCAATACTCGCGATGACACAGGATATTAAAGATGCAGGTATGTGTGGTTCAATCATTTTCTCATGGCAAGATGAATGGTTCAAGCGTACATGGAATACGATGGAATTGACTTCTGCAAGTGGCAGATCAGTGTGGCATGATGTACAAACTTCAGAAACTAGTTTTGGATTACTCGCCTTTGATTCAGCTGAAAAAATGTTGAAATCATCTTCGCTAGAAAATAACAATTTAACAATAAAGGTTAAAAGTGATGCAGAATATTTAACAATAAGTTTAAGTAAAAAGAATTTGAATTTAAATGAAGATCATTTCGAGTTGTTTTTTGATACAACTGATTCTTCAGGATTTGATCACTTAGACAATAGAAAACTTAAATCATTCATGGATTTTTATTTGAATATTAACGGAGAAAATAATAGTGAGTTATTTGTAGACCCTTATTATGATAATTTTAATTATTTGTTTGGAAGACAACTAAATATTAATTTATCAATCAAACAAAATACTGTTTTAACAAGCGCAGAATTGAATCCAATAAGACTTCGTCTTAGAAGTAGGATAAGAATTCCAGTAACTAAAAAAGAAATAGAGCCTAGTTATTACACCACAGGGAAATTAACATATGGTACCATTGATAGAACAAGTAAGGATTATAAACCAGAAAATGATTTTTATGTTATTGATGATACTCTTACAATAAGAATTGCATGGGAGTTATTGAATTTTAGTAATCCTAGTCAAGGACTTATTTTAGATGATTTCTATAATCCGTACATTGAACATATTGATGGAGTAGAAATGAAAACTAAGCAAATTAATAAGATAACTTTGGGCGTTACTTGTAATGGTAAAGAAATAGACTATATCGATGTTCCATTGAATTATTGGGATCGAATAGATTATCAAGAACGACTTAAACAATCATATACAATAGTAAAGGATGCTTGGAACAATGACTAAAGTTGCACTATTTTTGTTTAACTTGCCAATATTAGTTAAACTATTTGTAATCTTACTTTTATTTTATCTGTATATTATTGCTTGTATACAATTCTATACAATTTTTGAAACACATAAGATTAAAAAAGAAGAAAAAAAAGAGAGATTAATGCACAAAGAATATGGTTTGAAAATTGAGAAGATGTTAGATAATATCATAGAAAATAAATTGGTTGATGTTCAAGACATTTCTCAATGTAGAAGATTAGCGATGAATAATCGATTTTTTGCGAGTATGTTTTTAAAGCGATTAACTAGTAGAATTAGAAAATATACAAATTTTTCTAATACAAACTTTTTTATACAAAGAAAACGATTACTAGAATTTGTTCATGAATTAGAAATATATGAAATCGTTGTACGTTATCAAAAATATTTAGGGGTATATAATACTTTATCAATTTTAGGTATTCTTCGTGATAAACGTTCCATACCTGTCTTTAAAAAATATGAAACGATAGTATTTAAAAGTAAAAATATATTGTTAGGATATTATGTAATGTTGGGTTATGCACGAATGGGTGAAGTGGAATTATTTAAACCAATTTTTGACAAAATCATTGATACACGTGAGATTTCAAGCGAAGAAATGTATGTTGGATTACTTTATAGTTGTGAAGAAAATGTGATTGATTGGCAAGAAGATGCTTTATTACATGGTAATATTAATCATAAAATTATAGCGTTACTTTTTTTCGCTGAATTAAAAGATTCTAAGTACTATGCATTTGCTAAAAACGAACTTGAAAATTTAAATTTGAAAAATGAATTAACCGAAAAAGAAAGTGAATATAAAAATAAACTTCAGTTCTATTTGGATAAACAATTTGGATCAACACTCGATTCTGTATTTCAAAAGAGTGAAAACAAGGTTGTTATAACTGAGAGAGTGGGGATAATGCCATGAATATTAGCGAGTTTGTTTTACTATTCAATGATGTAATTGTTATTTACACATTAATTATTCTTACTTTTTTCTGTATTTCTATTGTTACTGCTGCTATTTATTTATCGAGACATAAACGCGAAGAAAAAGAATTAGGTACTTATTTTGATGGAATGCCAGAAAGATATATTCCAGTATCAATATTAGTTCCAGCTTATAATGAGGAACAAGTTATTGTGGAAAGCATTCTCTCTCTTATGAAACTTGATTATGAGGAATATGAAGTAATAGTTGTTAATGACGGTTCGATAGATGGTACACTTCAAGTTATCATTGATTATTTTAAACTACAGCCTAAAAAACTCCTTTTTAAAGAATCTATAAAAACTCAACCTATTAAGAAAATTTATGAAGGATATATCAATAATCACCATTTACTTGTCGTGGACAAAGAGAATGGCGGTAAATCTGACGCTTTGAATACAGGGATAAATATTAGTAAATATCCATTATTTATTGCAATGGATGCTGATTGTATTATAAAGCCAGATGCTATCCATCATCTTGTATTTCCAATATTGATGGATAAACGGACAATAGCTGTTGGGGGTAATATTAAAATATCGAATAATCTTACGATAGATAATGGTGAAGTTGTTCAGCAAAGAATGCCAAAAGGATTTTTTGTCATTTATCAAATAATTGAATATATGCGAGTATTTATGATTTCGCGTATTGCATGGAATCAATATAAAAGTAATTTAATAATTTCTGGTGCTTTTGGTCTTTTTAGAAAAGATAAAGTCATTGAAGTGGGTGGATATAGAACTGATACGGTTGGCGAAGATATGGAGCTTGTGGTTCGATTAAATTTATATCAAATTGAGAATAACCGAGAATATCGTATTCAAAATCAAGTTGATGCTTATTGTTTTACCCAAGTACCCAATAAATTTAAAGATTTTAAAAATCAAAGAATACGATGGCATGTGGGTTTAATGCAAAGTATTTATTTTCATCGTAAATCAATTTTTAATTTTAAATATCATCGTGTGGGATTAGTTGGAATTACCTATTATACTTTTTTTGAAATGCTTTCAGCAGTTATTGAGATATTTGGATATTTTGTGATTCTCATTGCGATTGTTTTAGGATTGTTTAACATGGAGATATATTTATTCTTGTTGTTTGCAGTAATTATATATAGTTTTTTGGTAACCATTTCAGCAATAACACTAGAACAATATTCATTAGAGAATAAAACTTCTTTCGGTTTGATTGTTAAGTTAACATTTTTGTCGCTTTTTGAGCCCTTTATTTATCGCCAATTATGTAATTTTATCCGTATTTATGCAATGTTTCGATATAAATCATATAAAAATAAATGGAATAAAGGCAAAAGAATTCAATATGAAAATAAGTGAAAACTTAGTTTATTCAATGAAATAAATACCTACGATTATCGTAGGTATTTTCATAATCACATTCATTGAGAATCACAAATAGGAGTGCTACGATAAACTTGTAGTTAAACTACAAAGGGGTCTAGTTTATGTCTAATAAGAATACAAAACATTTAACATTATTTGGTTTTTTTGCGTTGACAGCTACAATGGTTATGACTGTTTATGAATATCCAAGTTTTGCATCATCTGGTTTTTCGCTCGTATTCTACCTAATTATTGGTGGAATTTTTTGGTTTCTTCCTGTTGCCTTATGTGCTGCCGAAATGGCTACTGTAAAAGGCTGGGATACTGGTGGCGTATATGCTTGGTCAGGTAATCTTCTTAATGAAAAATGGGGATTTGCCAATATTTTCTTTCAATGGTTTCAAGGAACTGTAGGATTTGTAACAATGATTTATTTTATTCTGAGTGCATTATCTTATGTATTTAATTTTGAACCTTTAAATAGTAATCCAATGGTTCGTTTCTTTGGCGTATTAATCATCTTTTGGCTATTAACATTTTCGCAATTTAAGGGAACAAAGTTAGCGGCGAAAATTTCACGCTATGGATTTATTATTGGGATTCTAGTTCCAGCATCTATTTTATTCATTTTGACAATTGCATATTTTTTAACAGGTGGCAAAAGTTTACTTACCTTTGATATAAAAACACTAATACCAGATTTTTCAAAGATTGATACTTTGGTTGTTTTTGTTTCATTTATACTTGCATATGCTGGTATTGAAGCTTCTGCCAGTCATGCGAATGAAATGGTAAATGTGAAACGTGATTATCCAATAGCTGTAATTACACTTGTAATTTTAGCAATCATTTTAAATACAATGGGAGGCATATCAATAGGTTCGGTTGTACCAGTTGAAAAGTTAGGATTATCAACAGGTGTACTACAAGGATTTAAAGGTTTACTGGCACATTTCGGTAATAATTTAGAATGGATAGTAAGAGTTGTCGCCATACTTATTGCAGGTGGAGTTCTTGCGGAAACATCAGCATGGATTGTTGGACCATCATGGGGTATGCAAGTTGCAGGAAAAGCAGGACTATTACCAAAACAATTATCCAAAACGAACAAAGAAGGTGTGCCAACAAATTTCTTAATTCTTCAAGGAGTGATTGTAACTGCATGGGCAGCAATATTAACATTTGGAGGAAATGGAAATAATAATTTATCTTTCTTCGCAGGAATGGCACTTACAGTTATTATTTATGCATTGGCATATATCATTTTCTTTGTAGCTTATCTAGTTATGGTTTCCAAACATAATGATTTACCACGAGCATTCAAAATATCAAAGCATAAAATAGTTCAATATTTGTTTGGTGTATCAGGCTTAATATTTTCAATCATAGTATTTATGATTTCATTTATTCCACCGTCACAACTCAGTGGCAAAAATACATCGATGATTTATATTTCAATTTTGGGTATTAGTTTTGCGGTTATTATTTTTGTACCATTTATTCTTTATCATTTCATGAGAAAAAAGAATCCATTACCAAAAGGGCAAAAAATGCCAGATCTTGAACAAGGAGGTGAATAATATGAAATATGAAATAGTGACTTATCCACATGTAACATTAACAAAGAAAGTAGATTATGATTACTTTGCAGTTCCTGGTGATTTACCTTTTCCAACTGAACAATATGAGGTAGAATTCACTAGCGATGAGGGTGAAATTATCACGTGTGCATGTAGTGTGTTTGAGTATCATGTTCTCCATGAGGGTGATTGTGGAGAACTTGTCGTTAATGATCACCAAATCATTCGATTTGCAGATAAAATTAAAGAACTGAAAGAAGACTCTAGTGCAGACTAGAGTTTTCTCATATTTAAGATAATGTTATACTTGTAACGAGGTATTATTATGGAGACATGGGATGCATATGATGTACATTTTAATCGTTTAGATAAAACATTATTTCGTGGTGAACCAATTCCAAGTGGTTATTTTCACGGAGTTTCAATCGTTGTAGTTCAACATGATGATGGAACATTTTTAATGATGCATAGAGATCCAAACAAAGAAATTGCTCCTAATCAATGGGAGCCTGGTGCCAGTGGAAGCCTTTTGAAAGGTGAAAGCTTTATTCAAGGAGCATTTCGAGAGCTTGAGGAGGAAACAGGTTTGGTTGTAGATAACATGCAGTATATGCGTGATTATTGTTATCATGAATGTCAGACATTATATAAAATCTATGCAACAATCTATCATGGTGATAAAGATAAAATAACTATTCAGCAAGGTGAAACAGATGCATATCGATGGATTAAGGCAGATAAATTATTTAAGGCTATCGTTCAAGAAGAATATCTAATTATGTTTCCAGATGTGATTGAAGAATGTATAAGAAGGAGAGAGAAATAATGGCAAAGTTTGAAAGAGAATTTAAAGGTGATTTTGACAAATGTATCAATATCATAGAGGAAGAAGTTATTAGAAGAAGTTCATCTTCTTCATTAGAAGGAAAAACATTTTATTGTGTTGATGATGTAAAAGTTGGGGTATGTGTTTTTGAACGATATAGTATGATTGGATCAAATCGTGTGAGTTTAAATGTTACACTTATAGGAAAAGAAAATGATTTATTTATATCTGCAATTTCTTCAGGTGGTAGTCAAGCAATACTCTTTAAGATTAATACATTTGGCGAAGAAGCTTTTTTGTCAGAATTGGAAAATATCATCAAAGATTACATAGATGGACAAATATAACGACTTATTGTCACTTTTGTACCAACTGTATTGAGAATTGGTATTGTTAAACATATAATCACAACGAGCCTAAATGGAAATAATCCATGATGGTTCACTCTTGGACAGCCCTTCAAGAGGTGCCTGCTTATAATTAAAGGAGAATTCTAGTAGACTCTTTTGATTTCATTTACGCACAATTTAGGATTCCCCTCCTAGTGTAAATGTGGTAAGCAGGCTTAAATAAGTTTGTGATTGACGAAAGATTTATTTCGTTTTAAAATACCCATAATAGCGATGATAAGAAAAGAACTTAAAAGAAGGGTTAAAGAAAGGCTCTGGTTGATGTGAAGAGCTACTACCTTTTAAGAGATACATCTAGGAGCTTCTATATTGAATAAAATAGATATGGACGTGAGTACACGTTATAGTACAAGGGTATGATAGTACTCGATGAGGCAAACAATGAGAATTGTTTGTGAACTTAGGTGGTAACACGTTGATTAGACGTCCTTTGAATAAGGACGTTTTTATTTTGTTAAGGGGGAGAAATTATGACAGAAACAAAATTTACATCGAAAGTTGGTTTCGTTTTAGCATCTGTTGGTTCAGCTGTAGGAATGGGGAATATTTGGCTTTTCCCATACCGTGTTGGACAATACGGAGGAGCTGCATTTTTAATTCCATATCTTATCTTTATTTTCATTTTTGGTAAAGTAGGATTATCAGGTGAATTTGCGTTAGGACGTTGGAGTGGTACTGGACCTATTGGTTCATACGAAAAAGCTTTTAAAACAAGAAATAAAAAATATGGTGGTAAGATAGGTTTATTACCACTACTAGGGTCTCTAGGCATTGCGATTGGTTATGCAATTATTGTAGGTTGGGTATTGCGTTATTTAGTAGGTTCATTTACAGGAGGAATATTTCATTCAACATCAGAAGTATACTTTCAACAAATAACACAACCATTTTCAAGTATTCCCTGGCATGTAATTGTGCTAGTTGTAGTAGGTATTGCGTTGTCTTCAGGTATTATTAAAGGAATTGAAAAGATTAGTAAATTTATGATGCCTGCATTCTTTGTCTTATTTTTATGTCTTGCGGTTTGGGTCGCTTTTTTGCCAGGAGCAAGCGAAGGCTATAAATATTTATTCATCCCAAAATGGGAATTTCTATTGAATCCAATGACATGGGTTATGGCGATGGGGCAAGCTTTCTTTTCGCTATCAATCACTGGTTCAGGAATGGTCATTTACGGTAGTTACTTAAGTAAAAAAGAGGATGTTGTAAAGTTATCACAATATACAGCATTATTTGATACATTAGCTGCGTTATTGTCCAGCTTAGTTATTATTCCAGCAATTTTTGCATTTAACATGAGTCCTTCTGCTGGGCCATCTTTGATGTTTAAGACAATGCCACTTATATTTTCAAAGATGCCATTTGGAACATTTTTCTCGATTTTATTTTTTGTCAGTGTGTTCTTTGCGGGAATCACTTCATTAATCAACATGTTGGAAGCCGTAACAGAGGCATCTACTTCACGACTAAATAAATCAAGGGTTATGTCAATCATTGGGATTATTGTTATTACATTTTTAGTAGGTGTATTCTTAGAATATGAACCATATATGGGGCAATGGATGGATATGATTACTATTTATATTGTACCTATTGGAGCGGTATTGGGAGCTGTTACAATCTATTGGATTATTCCTAAGGAAACAATCATGGAACAACTTAATTTAGCAACAAAAAAGCCACATAAAAAGTCGCTATATTTGTTTGCACGTTATGGATATGTGGTGCTTGCGGGTGTTGTATTAGTATTGGGAATACTTCTTGGCGGTATTGGATAATAGCGCTACAATTCTTCGAAAAAAGATGGTATACTAAAATTAATCACAGAGGTATTCTTTGTGATGGGAAGGGGTAGTACTATGGCAGAAACGAAAGAAGTAAAAAAAGCAAAAGCAACAAAAAAAGAAACTGTAAAGAAAGAAACTGTTAAAAAAGAAGCAACAAAAAAAGCAGTTGCCAAAAAGACACCTGCAAAAAAACCAGTAGCAAAGAAAGAAACAACAAAAAAAGAAAAAGTATCGAAGAAATCAATGCAAGAATATGTTGATGTAATCAACTGGAAAAAATGGGAAGCTCATCACATGGATTGGTTGTATATTGAAATCAATGCGGGTGACTTGTTATTGGAACTTGAATCAGGTGTTGATAACATTAAAACATGTTCAGAAGCTATTATTGATTGTATGCTCGAGGGGGATGCATTTATTGTAGAACCTACAAAGAAAGCAGATAATACGTTAACTGTTCGCTATTATTGTGATAACTTAAGTCCTGAAAGAAAGAAATATTCAGAATAAAACTAGAAAGTCGCTTATGCGACTTTTATTATGTGAGACAAAGTCGAACATAAAAACCACACGCTAAGCGTGTGAGAA
>NZ_JAVXGL010000036.1:0-21221 GCF_036657415.1 Anaerorhabdus sp.
GCCAATGTTCAACTGTGTATTCAATTTCTTTTGTTTGTGTATCATCTTTTACATATGAGATTTCAATCACTGTTCCATCCGCAACGATATTACCTGTAGTTACTATATTATCATTTTGATCTTTGATTGAATCTACTTTGTATCCAACAGGTGCTTTGCTTAGTAATGATTCTGCTGTAACTTCAAGTTCTTTAGCACCATTTAACCATACTTTTTTTGTTACTGTTTCTTCAATGTTTCCATTTGGAAGTTGATGAATTACTTTATAAGTTACATCTGTCATTACACGATTATAATATAACTTCAATACATTTCCTGTACCATCTGTATTGATTGAAGTAATTGCATCTTTGTTTGTTTCGTCATAACTATAATTTGTAGTGTATGTATCATTTATATAATCACTTGCATAAATTGTTTTATTTACAGCATATTCAACTTGCTCAGATTGAATTGGAGTTTGTTTAATATAATTTCCATTTTCATCTTCTAAGTAATGTTCAACTGTGAAATCATAATATATAATTGTATACTCTTTATAACCATAATATACATTATGATCTTTCTTTAAAGCATTTACCGTAATATCATTTACTGTTGTAGAAAACATTGCATCATTTACTAATATATATTTTTTACCATCTAATTCAAAAGCTGCTGGTGGAGTAACACGATATGTATCAAAACTTAATACACTATCGCCATTCTTTTCATACATCTCTGTTTTTAATACAACACGTTTAGAAAAGTCTGTAATACTATTTCCTGATTGTGAAATAAGATTTCCACTATCATCAACAAGATAGTAGTTCATTTTAATTGAACCTTTATCACCTATTGTTAATACTGCATTAGGAATATCCTTATTTTTTGAAGCACCTGCATAATCTACATAATCAATATCTGCATTCTTATTTGTTTCTACAATACCGACCGCATCAGGATTGTTTACTTTTACATAAATTGTTAATTTCTTTTCTGTTTCTGTAATATCACCTAATGTCCATGTCACTTGATTTCCTACTACACTAGCTGTTCCATGTGTCATTTCTACACTTGTTGATGTTCCAGGTTTATTTGTAACTTCAAATACATCATCATTAATTACATCTGTGATGACAGCTTGAGTACCGGCAATCTTCATCTCGCCTGCCAACTCTTGATAAATTGGTTCAAGTTGTGTTAAATCTTTGATGTCTTTTGCATATTGTGAAACAGGTTCTGAAGCAAGAGGTTGAATATATTTTTCAAAAGGAACGAATGTTGTTGAACCTTCTGTTTGACTAGCATCTAATTGCAATCCCAAAGAATATATTTTAACGCCATCGGCTTTCAAAGTATCTGCATAAGACTTAGCTGTATCATAATTTCCCTTATTAGGAACTCCATCACTTAAGAAAATGATGAATCTTGGTCTGCTCTTATCAATACCATTAAACATACTTGTTGCATATCTAAATGCATCTTCATAGTTTGTCGCATTTCCATTCGGATTTAAAAACTCCCAAACTTTTTGTTGATAAAATTGTGTTGCAGTAAATTTACCTTGTGTCCCTACATTTATTAAATCAGTAGTTCCTAAAAACTTGCCACCACTTTCTTGATAACCATTGTCACTAAATGAAATCATACCTATTTTATTAGTGGAAGGTTTCCCATCAACATCCGCATATAATTGACTCACAAATGCTTGTACTGCATCTTTAAGAGGTGTCCAACGATCCATTCCTTGGACCATACTTTGTGAATTATCAACAATCAATAATACATCAGATCCTGTGATAACTGGATTTCCTTTTACTGTAAAATCAATCGCTGCAATACCATTTTCTTCATCAACCCATTGGGCTTCTTTTGTAACAAAAACAGCCCCTGGTTGGTCGTTATTCACCGAAGACATTCTAGCTTTTGAAGCCATAGTTGCTGAAGTTATACTGATTTCTGGACGATTGATATTTGCTTGATAATCATAATTGTAATAAATCACATTATCAGTCTCTGTAAGTACACGTGTTTCTGCACTAAGACTTGCTATTGTGTAATTATCCATTGTAAGACTATAATCACGAGCGTTAATTTCTTGTCCAACTACTAAATCTTCGATAATAACTTCTTTATTAACAAGATTATCATTTTCCATATATGTATGAATTGTTGATAAAGTTGTACGTACTTCTTTCACTTCCTCAGTTTTTTCTACTTCTGGAATGATTGGTGTTGCTTCTGGTGTAGCTTCAACTTCTGGTGTTGCAGAAGGTATTACTACTTCTTCAGGAAGTTGTGTTTCAGTTACTTCTTTTTGTTCATCTTGCGTTATAACTGGTTCCGCACTACTGTTTGTTGCAAAAACATTCCAACTTTCTGTTGGAACTATCGCAAATATTAATGTTAATGTTATAAATAACTTAACTAATTTCTTCATCATATTCATCACTCCTATTAACTGTCTCTATCATAAAGTATAGGAGTTATAATACGGTTATAAATTAAAAAAAGCTAAGATTTCACAAAGATTTTTTGTTTTCATTAGCTTTTTTCACTTTATTTATTCAATTATTCTGCCTTTAATGCGGCATCAAAACTTACTTCTGAGGGTTGAAAATCCCATTTTTTGATATATTCGCAAGCTTCTTTTGCGCCTGCCATTCGTTCCATACCACTGTCTTCCCATTCAACAGCAACTGGTCCTTGATACCCAATTTGATTTAATTCACGTGTTATATTATCAAAATTTACATCTCCATGTCCTAATGACACAAAGTTCCAGCCTCTTCTTGTATCTCCAAATTCAATATGAGAACCTAGTATTCCTGCACGTCCATCTAATCTAACTTTAACATCTTTCGCATGAACATTATAAATTCTGTCACCGAAATCACGAATAAATAACGCTGGATCCATTCCTTGCCATTGTAGATGGCTTGGATCAAAATTGATACCTAAAGTTTCACGATAATTAAGCGTCTCTAATAATTTTTTTGTCGTGTAATAATCAAAAGCAATCTCTGTAGGATGAACTTCAAGTGCTAATTTAACTCCACATTCATCGTATACATCAAAGATAGGAGTCCACAATTCTTTGATTCTATTAAAGCCATCATCAACCATTTGTTGAGTTGTTTGCGGAAATGAATACCAGAATGGCCATATTGGTGACCCTAAAAAGCATGTAACTACTTTAACATTCAATATTTTCGCTACCTTTGCAATATCCTTCATTCTTTGTATTGCCCATGCGCGAATCTTTTCTGGTTGATCTGCAAGATCATTTGGTGCAAAATTATTTAATCTTGAATCAAAATTATCGCCAACGCATTGGCCAACTAAATGAGCACCTAAAGCACTTATCTTTAAATTGTACTTTGCTAATGTTCCTTCAAGTTCTTTTACATAGTCTGGCTCAGTTAAAACTCGTGGTACATCTACATGAGCCTGTACTGCAAGTTCCAATCCTTCATAACCAAAACTGCTCATTGCTTTACATACTTCTTCTAAAGATAAATCTCCATATTGTCCACTACAAATTGATATCATTCTTTTCATATCTTCACCTAATATTTAACCTTTACTGCTGCATTTAATTTTGCTGATTCTTCTGCCGCAAGAACAACACGCATTGCCTTACTTGCTTCTTTACCTGAAATAGGTACTTCCTTATTATTTACAATCGAGTCAACAAAACAGTCAATAACACCCGTGTTTGTTCTTCCATTGTTTGTTTGTTCTTTGTTTGATGTCATTTGATCAAGTGCATATCGTTCTACATCACCATTTGGTTTTTCAACAATTAATGATGCCTCTGGATCTGCATAGCATTTGATAATTCCTTCAGTACCATAAATCACTGTTGAATTATCTTCATTACCATAGAATGTCCAGCTTACATGCATTGTTCCAATTGCACCATTTTTAGTTTGATAAATACAATATGAATTATCATCTACCGAGATAGGAGTTCCATCAGGAAATTTTTTATCCAATGTGCGAATCGCTGAAATTACTTCAACGATTTCATCATCCAACAAATAATGAATTAAGTCTGTTTTATGTACACCTAAATCCGCCATCGCTCCGAAGTGTGCTATCTTCTTATCAAAAAACCAAGAGTTTGCTTCTCCTGTCCAGCCTTCAGGACCTGGATGACCAAAGACTGTTCTGAATGTTAGTACTTTACCAATTGCTCCGTTTTGTATTAATTCATGGGCTTTTACGTGAGCTTTTGCGAATCGTTGGTTTTGTCCAATCATAAGTTGCACATTATTTTTTTCTGCTGCTTCAATCATTGCAACACATTCTTCAACTGTTGTTGCCATCGGTTTTTCGCACAACACATGTTTTCCTTTGTTTAATGCTTTGATACTTACTTCTGCATGCGCAACATTTGCTACACAAACACTTACCGCATCCAAATCCATACCAAGTAATTCATCCATTGTTTTGCATGCAACAGCACCGTATTCTTTTGCTAATGCTTCAGCACGTTCAAATTGATTATCATAGAAAGCTACGATTTTACAATTACTATTTTCAGCATATTCAGGTGCATGCCTTACTTGGGTAATTTTCCCACAACCAATAATTCCTACTTTTATCATAAATGCCCTTCTCTCTATCTATTATTTCTTTTTATTTTGAAAATTTTGTAATAATACTGCGATAACAATAATTGCTCCACTAATTGCACCATTTAAGAATGATGATACATCTGCACTCGTTAAGATATTACTGATGATCTTGAACATCAAGACACCAAGGAACGTTCCCATGATTTTTCCTTTACCACCACTCATGGCTGTTCCACCAATAGCTACTGCGGCAATGGCTTCCATTTCATAACCAACGGCTGCATTTGCAGATGCAACTGCTGTTAAACGAGATGCGTATAATACTGCTGCAATACCACACATAATTCCTGTTATTGTGAATACTAAGATTTTAGTTCTATCTACATTAATACCCGCTAAACGTGCAGATGTTTCATTACTTCCAACCGCATAAATATGTTTACCTAATTTTGTTCTTTTCATGATGATATTGAAAATAATTGTGACAACAATGAAGATAATCATCATGTAAGGAATTTTTATATCCCCAATTGGAAAACCACCTACTGCAATTTGTCTAAATCCGTTGTAAATTTCTTTGCTTACTGTAAATGGTCCACCTTGACCATAGAAGTTAATAATTGAACGACAAGCTGTTTGCATTGCTAGTGTTGCTATCATCGCAGGGAGATGTCCTTTTGCAACTAGTAATCCATTGACAGTACCTATGATTGCTCCACCGATAATACAGAAGATTAACATAATCCAAACACTACCCGTAGCATTTAATACAGTTATACCAAATCCTCCAAGAATTGCCACTTGTGACCCTACTGAAATATCAATTTGTCCAGCAGAGATAACCATACTCATACCCATTGCAATTAAACCAATCATTGCACTTTGTACAAAGATATTTGAAATGTTATTCCATGTAAAGAAATTTGCGTTCATTGTTGCTGCAATAATAATTAATAAGAAAAATGATAACCAATAACTGTAATCTTGAACAATTTTTTTACCAATTTCTTTTGGTGTTAAACCTTGAAATGCTTTAAACATTTGCATTTACCCCCTTTTTCGCTCCCGTAGAATATAACATAACGTCTTTTTCGTTTAGTTCGCTACGTTTTAGTTCAGCTTGAATTTCTCCTTTGTATAATACAAAGCAACGATCAGCCACTTTATAAATTTCTGGAAACTCAGCACTGAATACAATAACTGATTTACCTTGTCTTGCTAGTTCTAATATCAAATGATAGATTTCAAATTTTGCGCCGACATCAATTCCTTGCGTCGGATTATCAAATAACATGATACCTGCATCCGCTTCTAACCAACGTCCTAGAATTACTTTTTGTTGATTACCGCCTGATAGTGATGTAATTGGGTTATTAGGATTACCCACTTTAATCTTCATCGCTTCTTTCTCACGGATAAATCTTGCATCTTCTTCTTTATTGCTAATTAATAATTTTTTTAATTTTGTATTAAAATACGCCATTGACATATTGTCATAAATTGAAAGATCATTAAAGATACCTCTCTCTTTACGCATACGTGGAACTAATGCTACTCCATTTTTCATAAAGTCAATAATCTTGGCATTCTTCTTCATTTCTTTTTGATTTATTTTGATTGTACCTGTATATTTTTCTGCTCCAAATAGTGCATCTGCAATCGCTTCTCTTCCTGATCCTTGTAAACCAGTTATTGCGATTATTTCACCTTTGCGCAAATCAAAATTAATATCATGAAACAACTCACTTGAAAAGTTTCTTACTGACAACATAATTTCTTCTTGACTACTATTTGCTTTATTGTCAAACGAATCTTCTGCAAGATTGTGTCCAATCATCATTTCCGTAATTTGGCTTTCTACAACATCACTGAAGTTTCCTTCCGATACATAGTTACCATCACGCATGATAAAATATGTTTTACATATTTCGAATAATTCTGGCATCTTATGCGATATGAAGATAAAGCTTACACCTTCTTCACTTAATTGCCTCATGATATTGAACAAATTCTCAATTTCATTTGTAGATAAAGCTGTTGTTGGTTCATCCATAATTATAAGTTCAGATTTGAATAAAAGTGATTTAGCAATTTCAATTAATTGTTTTTCAGCTGCTTGTAAATCACCAACACATCCTAATGGATCAATATTAATTTTCATTCTTTCAAACACTTCTTTACAACGGCTTATCATCTCTTTGTTTTGCGTAATTCCATTCTTAGTAATTTCTTGAGCGAGAAACATATTTTCTACAACTGTCATTTCATTACATAAGTTTAATTCTTGATGGATAAATCGAATTCCATATTTTCCCGCCACATGAGCATTCGCAATATTTACTTCTTTACCATCAATATAGATTTTTCCTTTGGTAGGTTGTAGTGCGCCTGCAAGTATATTCATCAATGTTGATTTACCTGCTCCATTTTCTCCCAATAATCCAACGATATCTTTAGAGTTAATTTTGAAGTCAACATTATTTACTGCACGTACTGGACCAAAGTCCATGACAATACCTTTCATTTCAACAAGCATATTCTTACTCCTTTATTTAAATAAGAAAGTCGGTCAGTGACGACCGACTTCCAACATCATCATCAAATTTTAATTATTCGAAAATGCTGTAACGTTCTGTGAATATATCGCTTCCTCTATATCCTTCGAAATCAAACTTAACATCTCCACCTGCATTAGAAATTGCAAATGTAGGGATTAAGTAAACTCCGTCTGTTAATGTTGCACCTGTATAGTCAGTACCTTGTGCTGAAGCAACTCCTAAACGGATAGCTTCTCTAACCATACCTGGAGCAAAGTAATAAGTGATAAGTTTAACACCTAATTTAGTGTTTTCAAATTTATCTAATGTTTCTTTACGTCCACCGATTGAAGTGATTAATTTTAAATTACTTAAATCAGCTCCTCCTGAATATGCTTCTAAAGCGTTCATGATACCGTCAGCAATTTCATCATCGTGAGTAACGATTAAGTCTAAGCTTTCGATTTCTTCTTTAGTAGCTCCTGCTAACCATTCTTCCATTTGGTTTTGAGCAGTTTCAGAACTCCAGTTTGTAACGAATGTATCTTTCATTTGTACAAATTTAGCTGGATCAACTACATCATCCATACCTTTTGAACGTTGAACACCAACTGTTGATGCATCACCGATGAAACGTAAGTAATTAACTGCGTCATCTTCAGCATAGAATGTTGTTAAGTAGTTACCCATTTGAGTTCCGATACCAACGTTGTCACCCATGATGTCTCCAACGAATGTATCAGCTGTGAAACCATCGATTAAACGGTCATAGATAACAAGTTTTACACCTGCATCTGTAATAGATTGTGCAGCACTACGTAGAGCTTCACCTTCCATTGGCCATAAAACGATAACGTCTGGATTAGCACTTGATAATAAATTTTCGATTGATGTGATTTGATCAGAAGCTTCTAAGCCATCTTTAACGATAACTTCGATGTTTTGACCACTTGCATTAATTGCCTCTGCTTCTTTTTTAGCATGTGCTAAACTTTCACCAGTAAATCCATGGTCTCCTGAAGGAACGACAACTCCAATTACAATTTTGTCGCCAGTTGCAGCTCCACCATCTGTTGGTGCAGGTGTTTCAGTTTTTGGCGTTGTAGAACAAGCACCAAGAGCTAAAGCTAATAATGATACTAATAAAACTTTTAAACCTTTTTTCATCTTTCTTTCCTCTCTTTAATTTATGATTAACGAGTTTCCTCGTAGAATCCAATTACATTTGAGCTGTTGAACCACGTACCACAAGCTCGTGTCTTAATATTTCAACTGTTGGTTCTAAATCTGGGTTCATTAGTTTTTCTTGTATCTTTTCCATCGCAACTTCACCAAGTTGATAACAAGGTTGATTCACAGTAGATATTTGTGGAACCATCATTTCAGAATATTCTAGATTATCAAATCCAAGAATTGATACATCATTGGGTACATCTAAACCACATTCACGAGCTCCATAGATAGCTCCTAATGCCAAGATATCAGAGATACAAAACAAAGCATCTACATGATTTTTCTTTGAGAATAAATCTTTAGCTTGGCTTCTAGCACTGGAGAATGAATAGTCTTTAGAAGCATAAACAATATTCTTTTCTGCATTTTCTATACCATGCGCTTGACACGCATCAATGAAACCTTGTTTACGAAGCTTTGTAGAAATATAGTCATTGACACTACTCATCATCCCTACTTTTTTATGACCTATATTGATTAAATACTCCGTTGCCTCATAAGCAGCTCTGTAATTATCAATGGATACACGATCAATTTCTAAATCGGGATTATATTCACTACAGAAAACTACCGGATAATTTTTTGTGTAAGGGAGAAGTGCATCGTCATTAATATTTGTTGCTAGAATAATTGCGGCATCTGCACGGCGACTATCCAACATCTTCATTAATTCAAGTTCTTGTTCTTTCTCTCCATTGGTACTGCATACAAATGTACTACTTCCGTATTTTCTAGCTGTCTCATTAATTCCAGTGATGATGTTAGAGTAATATGGGTTAGTCATATTCGGTGTAATTACTAAGATTGCACCACTTGTATTCCTTCTTAAATTTCTTGCAGACAGATTAGGCTCATAGGATAATGCCTCCACTGCCTTGAGAACTTTTTCTCTGGTTTCTGGATTTACGAAGCACGTGTTATTAATGACTCTTGAAACTGTTGCCACTGAAACACCTGCCAATTTCGATACGTCACTAATTTTCACATTTGAATTCTTGTCCATTTTCACACCTCATGTAATCCATTACATGAACTCCTAAAAAAATATAACTTTTTACTAAAGTTCATCAAAATCTATTTCATGTTTCTAAATTACCATATGTTATTTATTTTTGCAAGCGGTTTCTGTAATCGATTTCATTCTTTTGTGAATTTTTAATCAATTGAATATTTAAAAAATCCTTTTACAATCGTTCTTTTTCGAATTTTAGTATTCTTGAAAATTATTTATAAATATTTAGTATTTTTATGCGAATAAGATACAAAACACACTAATTTTTATCTAAAATGGTAAAATAGAGATACCGAAAGGAGAATTATATGAAACTATTTAATTTTAAAAAAGAGCCTCAAACAGTTATTGTATGTATACATGGCTTCGGACAAAGACAACAAGATGAATTTATTCCTCTTGTAAACTACTTCAATAAGTATGAAGTAATAACGCCAGAACTTTATGACATCCATGACCCCCGTGATGATGAATGGGTTGATTGGGTACATCGTGCTGAACATGTTCTCGATGAAGCTGCCAGTCAAGGCAAGCGTATTATATTAATTGGATTTTCTATGGGTGGTGTACTTGCAAGCTATTGTGCTTCAAAAGCTAATGTTGATAAATTAGTCTTAATTGCTCCTGCCTTTGAATATGTAAATCTACCTAATGCTACAGGCTTTGTAACTTCATTATTTGAAAAGAAGGATGATACCCCATCCTCTTATCCAGAGTTACCACCAAACTTTACAATTACATTTGCAAATCTAGTAAATAATTGTAAACCAGCAATAGAAGATATTCATATCCCTACGCTTATTATCCATGGTAGTGATGATGATGTTATCTTACACACATCAAGTAAGAAATTCATCAAGAAAATCCCAACTGAAGAAAAATCTTTGATTACGATTGAAGGTGTTAAACATCGCGTTTTAGATCATCCAATTGGTGGCAAAATTGCATTAGAAAATATTCGATTATTCATGAACAACAAAATTGTAGTTAAAAACCAGTAATCACAACGATTACTGGTTTTCTATTTTATCAATTGCTTCCAAAATTTCAATAAACTCATGAATGCGAATTACATCGGTATCACAATGTCTCTCTTCATCATTCCAAATCCATACAGGAATACAACCGGCAAGATGTGCACCATAAACATCTGCATAAAATGTATCACCTACATAAACCATTTCACTTGGATTAACACCCAATTGTCTGCATGATTCATGAAATATTCTTGGATCAGGTTTATGAACACCTAAGTCACCTGAAACAATCACTGAATCAAAATATTCCTTTAAGTTACAATATTCTAATTTGCTATGTTGAGTTTGAGAATTACCATTTGTAATGCAACCTACTTTATAATTTTCTCTTAACTTAATTAATGTTTCTTTTACACCCTCTCTTAAGATTGAAAACGTATGGAAATCCTCTAACCATCGTTTTGTTAAAACATCAACCAATTTTTCATCAAGATTATAAGTTTTTACTAATTGTCTATAAACATAATCTTTATTTATAGTGCCATATTGATCCCATGTTAATAAGTTTTGCACGACACTTTCAAACTCTATTGTGTTTTCTTTTAGATCTGGAAAAACATAGTGAACATCACTTTTATATTTATCATATGCACATCGTGGACGGCAAGATAATGTGCCATCGAAATCAAATACAATTGCCTTAATTTTTGTCATATCTGCTACCTCGTTGTCTTATTATAAGCGATAATTCTAAATTTAGAAATACATATATTCATTTTTAGAGCGTATTAAACAAATGATGGATATACCAAGGCCAAGAAATTCTGCCAATGGAACTGATAGCCAAATTCCATTATATCCAATGATTTGTGGTAAAAGTAAAATTGATAATACAAGGAAAACAAAGGTTCTCAACATAGAAATAAATGCTGAAATTTTACCATTTGAAAATGCTGTGAATAACGCCGATGCAAAGATATTGAATCCTGTAAAAGCGAAACTAATCGCAAACAACATAAATCCTTCTTTTGCTATATTGAATACTTCCGTATTTGGTCTTGCGAAGATTCCAATTAATACATCTTCAAACTGCATTGATACAACCATCATTAGTATGGATGAAATAAAGATAATTAACATACTCATTTTGAAATATTTTTTTATTTTACTATAGTTTTTTTCACCATAGTTATAGCTGAAAATTGGTCCTACTCCTTGTGAATATCCAATAAAAATTGATGTTAATAGAAATTGTGCATATAAAATAATTGTAATTGCTGCTACTCCATTTTCACCTAAGTACTTTAACATCATGATATTGAATAAAAATGTTGTAACTGAAATTGATAAATTCGTAATCATTTCAGAAGATCCATTAGTACAAGTTTTTAATAATACGTGTGATCGTAGCACGGGTTTTACAAAGTGCAGCAGTGTTTTTTTCTTAATTCCAAAGTAGTAAATCCCATAAATTGCTGGAATAGAATAACCGATTCCTGTTGCAACTGCAGCACCGCCAATTCCCATTTGTAAAATTGCGACAAAAACATAATCTAAAACTATATTTGCAACGCCACCAATCAAAGTTACTATGAGTCCTAATTGCGGCTTTCCTGCTGTCACAAAGAAATTTTGGAATAACATCTGAAAAATTGCCATTGGAGTAAACATAATTATAATAACGGCATAATCATGACAATAATCAAATAATTTATCTGTTGCCCCTAGCAATAAAATAATATTATCGATAAATATAACTCCTACAATTGCTATTATGATACCTAGTATCAATCCAAAAACACAAATTAAACTAAAGTTTTCGCGTGCTTCTTGTTCCTTACCTTCGCCCATATTTTTGGCAATAATTGCACTTCCACCAGTCCCTAACATGATAGCTACCGCAACCACAACACTTACTGCAGGATATACAATATTCACTGCAGATAATGCATAATCATTAATTAAATTGGATACAAAGACACCATCAACCATTGTATATAATGCCATAAAGACCATCATCGCTGTAGGTGCAAATGTAAACTTTAATAATGTCCAAATTGTAAAATCTTTTCCTAAACTATTCTTCATTTTCCATCACCCTTATATATTCATCTTGGATATCTTGTAGGATATCACTAAATATTTTTCTCTCCTCTAAACTATATTTTTTCTCTATATTCTGTACACTTCTAGTTAGTGCTTTCTCATATTGTTTATAGTAGGGTTCACAATCTTCACTTATCTTCAAATAAAAAACTCGTTTATCTTGTTCGCTTTGAATTTTAACAACAAGTCCTTGTTTAATTAACTCATTTACTTTGAGTGTTACAGCTGCTTTTGATATCCCTAACTTATCCGCAAGTAAACTACCTGTGCATAGGGGAATCAATTTTATCAAATCCAAGTACAATAACGAATTATAGCTAATTTCCCAACCCTCTTCTTTATGATTCATTACATATAATTCATTCAATGTAATTTGATAATGATAGTTTTTAAGTACTCTTTTAAGTTCCATATTCCACCTCTATAGTTAAGTTAACTTAACTATTTTATATGATTTTTTACGCAAAATCAAGTTATACAGAAGAAATACGACATATGTCTCATTTCTGTTCATAACGCACAAAAAAACTCAAGATTTCTCTTGAGTTTATTGTTATTTATCAATTTCTTATTTAATGATTTCGATAACGTTTCCAGAACCTACAGTTCTTCCACCTTCACGGATAGAGAATTTAGTTCCTTGTTCAACAGCGATTGGCGCGATTAATTCAACTGTCATTTCGATGTTGTCTCCTGGCATAACCATTTCAACACCTTCAGGAAGTTTTACAACTCCTGTTACATCAGTTGTACGGAAATAGAATTGAGGACGGTAGTTTGTAACGAATGGTGTATGACGTCCACCTTCTTCTTTAGTTAATACGTACACTTGAGCTTTGAAAGCTGTATGTGGAGTAACTGATCCAGGTTTAGCTAGACATTGTCCACGTTCGATTTCATCACGAGAAACACCACGTAATAATGCACCGATGTTGTCTCCTGCTTCAGCATAGTCTAATAATTTACGGAACATTTCGATACCAGTAACAACTGATTTTTTAGTGTCATGAATACCAACGATTTCGACTTCTTCGTTAAGGTTTAAGTGTCCACGTTCAACACGTCCAGTAGCAACTGTACCACGTCCAGTGATTGTAAATACGTCTTCAACAGCCATTAAGAATGGTTTGTCTGTTTCATGAGTTGGTGTAGGAATCCATTCATCAACTGCATTCATAAGTTCAGCAACTTTTTCTTCCCATTTTGGATCGCCTTCAAGAGATTTTAATGCAGATCCACGGATGATTGGAGTATTGTCTCCATCGAAACCGTAAGCAGAAAGAAGTTCACGAACTTCCATTTCAACAAGGTCGATTAATTCTTCATCATCAACCATATCGCATTTGTTTAGGAATACTACCATTCTTGGAACACCTACTTGACGAGCAAGTAAGATATGTTCACGAGTTTGAGGCATTGGTCCATCAGTTGCAGCAACAACTAGGATTGATCCATCCATTTGTGCAGCTCCTGTAATCATGTTCTTGATGTAGTCAGCATGGCCTGGGCAGTCCACGTGTGCATAGTGACGAGCGTCTGTTTCATATTCAACATGTGATGTGTTGATTGTAATACCACGTTCTTTTTCTTCTGGTGCTCCATCGATTTGGTCGTAAGCGCGTGCTTCAGCCTTTCCTGATTTTGCTAAAAAGTTTGTAATAGCAGCAGTTAATGTTGTTTTACCATGGTCAACGTGGCCAATAGTACCAATATTAACGTGTTCTTTACTTCTGTCAAATTTTTGTTTTGCCATTGTGCAAATTCCTCCTAATTTTTATATGTACAGCCAAATATATTTTAAGATAAACACTTAAATAATGCAATATTTATCGATTATTCTTTAGCGTTTTTCTTTGCGATAGTTTCTGCAATGCTCTTAGGAACTTCAGAATAGTGATCCATTTGCATTACATAGTTACCACGACCTTGCGTAAATGAACGTAGGTCAGTTGAATATCCGAACATTTCAGAAAGTGGTACATGTGCTTTTACTTTAACAGCATTTCCAATTTCTTCTTGATCACGGATTTGTCCACGACGTTTAGTAATATCACCCATTACTGAACCTAAATATTCAGCAGGTGCTGTTACGTCAACAACCATGATTGGTTCAAGTAGAACTGGTTTACATTTCTTAGCTGCTTCTTTAAGCGCCATACTTGCTGCAATCTTATATGCCATTTCTGATGAATCGACATCATGATAAGATCCGTCAAATAATGTTGCTTTAATATCTACAACTGGGTAACCTGCAACTAAACCATTGTTTAATGCAGCTTCCAATCCTTCTTGAGATGGTTTGATATATTCTCTAGGAACTGTTCCACCAACGATAGCGTCAATGAATTCAAATCCTTTTCCTTCTTCATTAGGTTCGAAGCGGATCCATACGTGACCGTATTGTCCACGTCCACCTGATTGACGAACGAATTTACCTTCACACTCAGCAGTACCACGAATTGTTTCACGGTAAGCAACTTGTGGAGCACCAACGTTAGCTTCAACTTTGAATTCACGACGCATACGGTCAACGATGATATCTAAGTGAAGTTCACCCATACCAGCGATGATTGTTTGTCCTGTTTCTTCATCAGTGTAAGTTTTAAATGTTGGATCTTCTTCAGCAAGTTTTGCAAGTGCAAGACCCATTTTATCTGAGTCAGCTTTTGTTTTAGGCTCAACTGACATTTGGATAACTGGTTCAGGGAAAACCATAGATTCAAGGATAATTGGAGCCTTTTCATCACATAGTGTATCACCTGTTGTTGTTGCTTTTAAACCTACAGCCGCTGCAATATCACCAGCATAAACTTGTTCAATTTCAGCACGGTGGTTTGCATGCATTTGTACTAAACGTCCAAAACGTTCACGAGTATCTTTAGTAGCATTTAACACATAGCTTCCTGAAGATGCAGTACCTGAGTACACACGGAAGTAAGTTAAACGACCTACGAATGGGTCAGTCATAACTTTAAATGCTAATGCTGAGAATGGTTCACTATCATCTGCATGTCTAGCTTCTTCAACACCATCTTCAGTAACACCCATAATTGCAGGGATATCTAATGGTGAAGGAAGATAATCAAGAACTGCATCTAACATTAATTGAACACCTTTATTCTTGTATGAAGATCCACATAATACTGGGAAGAATTCAGAACAAAGTACTCCCGCACGAATTGCTCTTTTAATTTCTTCAACTGTTGGTTCTTCACCTTCTAATACTTTCATCATAACTTCATCGTCATAGTCTGCAACCATTTCAACTAAAGTTTGACGAAGTGTTTCAGCTTCATCTTTGAATTCATCAGCAATTTCAGTTTCTTCAACATCTGTACCTAAATCATTCTTGTACATATATTGTTTACGTTCAATTAAATCAATAATTCCTCTAAATGTATTTTCTACACCAATTGGAAGTTGAATTGCAGCAGCTTTTGCTCCAAGACGATTACCAATTGAGTTAACAGACATTAAGAAGTCTGCCCCAGTAGCATCCATTTTATTACAATAAACGATACGAGGTACTTTATATGTTGTTGCTTGTCTCCAAACAGTTTCTGTTTGAGGTTCTACTCCAGCTTTTGAGTCAAGAACTGTAACCGCACCATCTAATACACGAAGTGAACGTTCAACTTCAACTGTGAAGTCTACGTGACCTGGAGTATCGATAATGTTTACACGGTAACCCTTCCATGATGCAGTTGTAGCTGCGGAAGTGATTGTGATACCACGTTCTTGTTCTTGAGCCATCCAGTCCATTTGTGAAGCACCATCATGAGTTTCCCCAATTTTGTGTGTCTTCCCTGTATAGTAAAGGATACGTTCTGTTGTAGTGGTTTTACCAGCATCGATGTGAGCCATGATACCGATATTTCTTGTATGTAGTAAATCAAATTCACGTGCCATAACTGTATATCCCCTCTACTACCAGCGATAGTGAGCGAAAGCTTTGTTCGCATCAGCCATTCTGTGAGTATCATCTTTCTTCTTCACTGAAGCTCCTGTACCATTTGCAGCATCAATGATTTCATTTGCAAGTCTTTGTTCCATTGTTTTTTCATTTCTCAAACGAGAATAGTTAACGATCCAACGAAGACCTAATGTTAATTTTCTTTCAGCAGAAACTTCTACTGGTACTTGATAGTTTGCACCACCAACACGACGAACTTTAAGTTCTAAAAGTGGCATAACATTTCCTAATGCTTTTTCAAATACTTCCATAGGTTGTTGTCCAGTTTTTTCTTCGATAATGTCGAATGCATTGTATAAAATTGTTTGTGCAACTCCTCTTTTACCGTCTAACATAATCTTGTTAATTAAACGAGTAACAAGTTTTGACTTGTAAATAGGATCTGCTAATACATCTCTTTTTGCTATATAACCTTTTCTTGGCATGTCTTAACCTCCTATCCTATTTCGCAGCCTTTGGCTTTTTAGTACCGTATAATGAACGAGATTGATTACGTCCGTTTACTCCAGCACAGTCCAAAGTTCCGCGGATAATGTGATAACGTACCCCTGGTAAGTCTTTAATACGACCTCCACGAATCATAACCACACTATGTTCTTGTAAGTTATGTCCAATTCCTGGAATGTAAGCTGTAACTTCCATCCCGTTACTTAAACGTACACGGGCATATTTACGAAGAGCTGAGTTAGGTTTTTTAGGAGTCATTGTTCCCACACGAGTACAAACCCCTCTCTTTTGAGGACTAGATAAATCTGTTGTAGTGCTCTTTAAAGAGTTGTAACCTTTGTTTAAAGCTGGAGATTTTGATTTCCAAACTTTATTTGTACGACCTTTACGTACTAACTGATTAATTGTTGGCATTAATAGTTCTCCTTCCGATTTAAGCACACACTTCCAAGCGTGCCATACATTAGCATAAATAATAGTTTCCAAGAAAGGAAACCCAATAGTCGCTAAGCCTTATCATTCTAAATCATTTCATGTTATCTTGTCAACAGATAAAGGTTGAAATATTCACATTTCATTTAAAAGAAGTACTTTTCAGTATTTATTGATAGATTATTTGCTTATTCACCTCTCATAAACCGCTTGAATTCTTCAAATATTTCCTGGTGAATAATTTCTTACACATTAATCAAACAATTGAAAAGGGCATTGTAAATGCCCTTTTCACGGTATGGTACTTGGTCAACGTTGGATTTTCTTCAGTGATGAAGCATCATCACTTGCGGGTTATTGGTCAATAGGTTCTGTTTGGTTTGTATCAGGATTTGTTCCTTCAGTCTCAGCTGATCCATCAATTTTTTCTGATTGTTCAACTGTTGTAGGATTTTTTGTTGCATTAGAATCAGTAACTGGTTATGTAATAACTTCTTCAGGTGTATTACTTGGAAGTGATTTAACTTCCAAAACTACTTCTTCTTCATCATCCCAAGGATTTACTGATACATCAAATCCTGGTTGTGTTGTCGGGACCGTTTTATAAACAGTTATATCTTTATCTAGTGTAATAGGTCCAGTAAATTGACTTCCATCTTGATTAAAGTACCCTTGAGTAACGTATTGAACAACTGTTCCTTTCATTGCAATTTGATAACTTGCAGTGCCATTATCTTCCATGTATTTAATCGCTTGAATTCCACTGCCTTCAACATTCACAAATGTAGTATTTGCCCACATTGAAACTACACTACCTTCTCCTATTGAAATAGTTCCGCCTTGAATCACTTTAAGAGTTCCACCTGTAGTAATTGTTAGTGAACGCCCGTTACTAACTTCAATGCTTCCATTGACTTGACATTCACCCTCTACCGATAAACTTACTCTTTGGTCCAATTTTTTACCTGCAGCAATTGCCATTGAACTTACTGTCATTGTATAGTTTGGTTGGCTTAGCGCATTAGAATAACGAATAGTTGTATCAACTTTCATATCGAAATTTGTTTTTGTTGAAAACCCTGAATTCTTCCCAAAGACTATTTCAATTGGTTTATCTTCTACTACTAATAACTTATATTTTTCAATTACTTCATCACCACTTGCCGCAAGATAAACAGTATCTGCATTTTTAACATAAGCCATTGGCATTAAACCACTTACTTGTGTTGTACCTGATTCGAGTTTTGTTCCAACAGTTACTGATAGGAATGCTGTTTGTTTCAACTCCGCTTCATCAACTGCTGCTGTGTATTCAGTGCCGGAAATCCGTGTTGCGTTATATGTTTTTGAACCAACATTTAAAGTAACAGGTTCACTTTCTGATATTTCAGTGGTAAACACCATTTTAACTTTATCCGTATCAATTAATGTAAACGCTGGTTTTTCACTGACTTCTTGTCCAAGTGACACATAGAAGTTCGTTTCAACAGTTTCATTATTTAATGGTGATTTTCCTATACTTGCTTTTACCAAATATTTACCACTCACTGCACTTGATGGAATTGATAAATCATATGTAGGATAATAATCTTTTTGACTATAATTTCCTGTATATGTAAATGTCCATCCTGTTACCTCAATTTGATTTTCATCAAATACATTAATTTTTACATTTTGATAACGTTCCGCTTCTATATTTGACCAAGGTCGGATATCAAACCTTAAGCTTGTTGCTTTTTCTTTTTCTACTAAAATTGGATTATCAATTGCTCCACTTTCAACATTTGAAGCTCTTACTAAAAGTATTTCATCAATACTTTTAGATTTAATTGTAAGACTTGCACTTTCAGTAAATACTGTATTGCTGTCTATTTCTTTATTTAGTAATCCAGATTCACCTTTTACAACAGTCCACGCACCCATATTGAGTGTTGGAACAGAACCTAATGTATTGCCTTTTTCAATAACCTTGTATCCATTCTCATAACCAGTAGCATCTGTTGTATAGTATTCACTTAATGTATCATCTTTATATAAAGCAATCACTATTTCATTTTGACCTACTACTTTTACTGTTGCTGTTTTAGTTACTCCTGAAGCAATCGCCGAGATTGTTGCAGTTCCTGATGCAATTGCTTTTAAATTTCCTTCAGCATCAACTGTTACAATTTTGCTGTCTGATGAACTCCAAACAGCAGAAGTTTCTTTACCTTGATAATTCATCACTAATTTCTCAGTTTCATCTAATGAAAGTACTACATTCTCTTTATTTAATTTAAATTCAGTTGTATCGACATCCGGTGCCCCACCTATAAATGCAACTTCTTCTTTAGTTAGCAATGTTCCATCAATCCATATGTTATCAATACTTTGGAATCCTAGAGGGCGATATGAAACAAATTTCATTTCTCCTTCTTTTGATTGTAAATCTGTATTCACAAATTTGATTGTATTTGCAGCACCCTCACTGATTGAATTACTGCCCCCAATTCTTACAACAGCTGCAGCTTTTTTCTTAGTATCTGCATTCTCTTCGTTTGTTGCTTCTTTCGCAATCAAAGTACTATTACTTACATTCACTACATTTCCAAAGCTACGAATCTCTAAAGCTGACGTTTTATCTTCTGCACCAGCGCCAGCTACAACTGGAGTGCCTGCATTTAATGTTGATTTATCTATCGTTAGCTTAACTTGATTATAGTTTTCTTGAAGTACAACAGCTCCATATGCTTCATTTGATACTGCCGTACTATTTAAATAACAATTTTTGATATCAATTGTTGTATTTGTATCTATTGCATTGCTAAATGATCCCGCTGATGTCATGACCGCTGCCCAACCATCAATAGTGCCACCATCAATTGTTAATTTTTGATTCTTATTTCTTAAGCTTACTCCATAATAATACACATCAATATCTGTATTATTTAAAGTTACATTAGCACCCTCCCCGGTCATTCTTACTCCGACCGAAGTTAATTGTCCTTTGTTTTCAGTAGTTATTTTAGAATCAACAATACTTACATTCGCATTCCCAGTTACTCCAACAATACCATTAGAACCATATCCTGCCGTTGGCATTTCTACTGTTAATTTCTCTAAAGATACATTCGCTCCTGTTGTATTAGTAACTTGAATTGTACCTACAATTTTTGAGTTTAGGTTTGTACCAATTATTTTAATATCATTATCTATTTCTAAATTTTCAGTGTATGTGCCTTCTGCTAGATAAACATGACCTGCTAAATAAATTTCAGCATTTGTATATGTAACAACATGATCTGAACCAATGCTCCAATCTTGCCTTGTATATCCATATGTGCAATCATTATAAACATTTGCTTTCGCTAAATTCACTTCACTTGTTTCATCAATTCCCAATGTTGTAGTTGTTATTGAATCCCCTAATCGGTCACTTGTAATATTTTCTGCAACAACTATTGCAGCTGAACTCCAATTTGGAACTTTATTGTTAAATCCATTAAATGTGTTGTTACTAATATTATAATTTGGTGTTGCTGTTTCCATAGGCCAAATAACAACTCCATTACCAATTGTATCTAATGATTCTGGCAAGTTAAATGTATTATTTAAAAGACTAACTGATTTAGTCGCAACATTAATTCCATTTTTTAATGAATCAACGCCACCACCACGAATTGTCAAATTAATATTACTAATTGTAACTCCTGATGTTCTAATATTAAATGTTCCATAAACATTATTTCCAGTAGTTCCATTAATTGTTACTGCGCGATTTACATCATAAGCTGTATAGTCAGATGTAGAACCTAATGTCCCTGAAATAGTAATGATTTCTTTATCTCCAGCTAATGCATCCTTCAATTCTTGTGGCGTAGTAACTGTAATTGTTTTATCAGGTATTGGTGTTGGAACTGGAGTTGGATTTGGTGTTGAAGGTGGAACTGGTGTAGGTTC